>JAJBVT010000090.1 GCA_020859685.1 Rikenellaceae bacterium | reverse complement strand
ATATTACCGCCACTTTACTCCCGATTACCCCGCAACAACGGCTGTCGTTTTACCATTACACTTGCCATTACCCCGCCACCGCTACCACTACTTCCGGCCGATACTTTGAACCGGTTTTATGCCACCGTTATCACCACCGCTTCGCCCGTAACAGCCGTCGCTATTACCGCTATCCCGGCCATTACCCCGGCCACCGATTCCACCTCTACCCCGGCCGCTACTGTGCACCACCCCGTCCACCGCTGTGGTCGGAACTGTCCCGTACCGTCCGTCATCCCGGCAAGAAATGCCAGGGGGTAAAGGTTATCCGGTCGAGTTTCTAACTATTGTAACTACTCGCACTATTGCACTATGTTTTTTAGCGGCCCGCCACCCCGCCCCCGGCAGCCGCACGTCGGCATTGAAGACGTACTTTTCCACTTACGGTAAACATGTATGTAATTACCCTGATTATTTCCCGTATTTTCCGGCTAAATTAACCTCCCGGTAATTGCAATCCCGGCGATCGGATTTAATAAACGGAAAGGCGGGCGATAAATAAGCCCGCCGGTAGGTATGGGTGCGGAATTTCTTGCTATTTTTGTAGATTATACCGGACCGGTAATCGGCCGGTGGATAAAACCCCGGAGGCGTTATGATAAATGAGATAAGGAACCACAGGTCGGTGCGCAGTTACACGGGCGAACCGGTATCCGAAGAAGTTTTGGACGAGATTCTTACCGCGGCTACCCGCGCGTCCACCACGGGAAACATGCAATTGTATAGTATTGTGGTGACGCAGGACGCGGAGATGAGGGAGAAACTGGCCCCGTGCCATTTCAACCAGCCGTGCGTGGTGCAGGCTCCGGTGCTTCTGACCTTCTGCGCTGATATACGCAGGTTCTCGCTCTGGTGCCGTCAGCGGGGGGCGGAGCCGGTTTACGATAATTTCGCCTGGTTCGTTAACGCGGCCACCGACGCCCTGTTGGCGTCCCAGAATGCGGCACTCGAAGCGGAGGCCCACGGGCTGGGTATCTGCTATCTGGGCACCGCGATTTATACCGCCCGGCAGATATGCGAAATCCTGTCGCTTCCCGAAGGGGTCGTGCCGGTCACGGCGATGGTTGTGGGCCACCCCGCAACGGAGACACCCCTGACGGACCGTCTTCCCGTGGACGGGGTGGTCCACCGGGAGATTTACAGAGATTATACCCCCGAAGATATCGACCGCATCTGGCACAAGCGGGAGCGGAGCGAAGAGACCGCCGGGCTGCTCGAAGCAAACGGCCTGCCGAACCTCGCCCGGATATTTACCGAGCGGAGGTACCGGGGCGAGGACAATCTCGCTATTTCCCGCTCTTATATGGAGTGTCTTAGGGAACAGGGTTTCTTTAACCAGTAGGCGACAGGATTCGGTGGCGGGTCGGTTAAAATATCTCTTGTTCGTGGGTATGGCGGTGCTGGCATGCTCGTGCAGCCCCACACGGCGGCTGGAACGTGGGCAGTATCTGCTGACGAAAAACAAGGTGGCCGAGGACAAGGAGGCACCCCGGAAGGAGCGAATCAAGGCCGCGGACGTGGAAGGGTATATTCAGACCCAGCCTAACCGCCGGTTCCTCGGCACCAATCTATACCTCCAGCTCTACAATATGGCCAGTCCGGATACCACCCGCAAGAACTGGTGGAACCGTACCCTGCGCAGACTCGGCGATGAACCGGTTCTGCTGGACAGTACGGCAGTACGCCGCTCGGCCGACCTGATACACGATTACGTACAGTATTCCGGTTTCTACGACTCGGAGGTCGAATACCGGGTCGATACCACCCGGCGCAAAAGGGCGCGGGTGACCTACCTGATAGAACAAAACGAACCCTACCGTATAGGCGAAATCACGTACGAGTTCCGCGATGAGTTCCTGCGGCAGGTAGTGATGCAGGACAGCAGTAGCACCCTGCTCCGTAGCGGAGACATACTGGACGGTAATATACTCAGCGACGAGAAGGAACGAATCACCCGATACCTGCGCAACAACGGCTACTACGACTTTACCCAGAATATGATTGAATTCTACGGCGACGCGACGGACGACCCCCGTGTGAAGGACCTCGTGGTGGAGTTTAAACAGCGTATCTCCGACTACACGTCCGAGGGCCTGCCGGTGTACGAGAACAGCAGTATATACCGTATTTCCCGGATAATCATCAATCCCAATTTCGACCCGATGCTCGCCGCCACGGACGAGAATTACTACAACCGGATGGACACCACCGAATACCGCGGCCTGTACGTTATGCACACGCGGGGCCATAAACCCAAGGTGAAGGAGGAGATACTGCGGCAGGCCGTCAGTCTCTATCCCAATTACATATACGACGAAGACCTTGTCCGCCGGTCGCACTCCAACCTGCTGAGGTTAGGGTATTACCGCAACTCCAATATCGTATTCTATCCCGACGGGGAGACAGGTGCGGATAATATCGTCACCTTCATAGGCGGCGAGGACGAGCAGTCTCCCGGGGGTACGACCACCGAGAAATACCTGACCTGCTATATCACCTGCGTTCCGACGCTCCGGCAGGGATATAAGATCGAGCTGGAAGGGACCACTTCTTCCAGCTTCAACGCCATCAGCGCAACGGTAGGGTACCAGAATCGCAACTTTTTCCGAGGGGCCGAACTGTTCGAAGTCACCTTTACGGGTGGGTACGAGTTCCTGCGCACGGGGGAGGCCAACTTCGAACTCGGGGGTGGGGTGTCGATATCGTTCCCGAGGTTCCTTACACCGTTCAATATCGACCGGTACAACCGGGCCGTGAACCCGCGAACGAAGGTAGAGGTTTCCGTGAACGCCCAGAACCGTAAGCTCTACAACCGCACCCTTTCGAGCATAGGGTGGGGTTATAGCTGGAGCAACCGGCGCCGGAGCACTTTTTCGGTCAAACCGGTGGACCTGAACCTTATAAAGCGCGGGTATATCGACGAGGAGTATTTCGAATCAATAGAAAACCCCTACCTGCGTAACAGCTACGAGGACCAGCTGGTGGGAGGTATCTCGGGTACTTACGTATTCAATTCGCAGCTCGGCGCCTCGGGGCTGGGGAATAAATCGTTCGTGCTGAGGTTCAACTGGGAGACTGCGGGTAACCTATTCAACCTTGCCACGAAAATATTCTCCAATCCGGTTCGCAACGAGGAGAGGGACTACTATAAGATATTCGGTATCCGTTACGGGCAGTATTTCCGTATCGACGGGAGCATCAGCGACCGGATAATATTCGGTCCCAAGACCAATATCGCTTTCCGTCTCTACGGCGGTTACGGACGGGCCTACGGCAACGCCACCTCGATACCGTTCGACCGTCTGTTCTGGGCGGGAGGCAGTAATAGTATGCGCGGGTGGATACCGCGTAAACTCGGCCCGGGTAATTCGGCGATTATCGACGACACCTATCCAAACCAGTTGGGCGATATGAAACTCGAAGCGAATATGGAGTTCCGGTTCCCGGTCTGGAAATTCCTGCGGGGGGCGGTGTTCTTCGACCTCGGGAATATCTGGAATATCAAGAAAGCGGGACAGGACGAGGCGTCGGTATTCCGTTTCGACCGCTTCTACAAACAGCTCGGCCTGAATACCGGACTGGGGATGCGGTTCGATATAAACGTGGCCGTGATTCGATTCGACTTCGGTTATAAACTTCACAATCCCAACGAGCCGGTCGGCCACCGCTGGGTGGAACGGTTCAAGATAGGCGATACGGTGATAAATTTCGGGGTGGGTTACCCGTTCTGATTGCTGGTATCGGATAAAATATGGATTATACGCACGCCTAAGTATTGCGTGGAGGCGCATTGAACGCCCGAAGGTCTCAAAATTGCAGTCTCTGCTGTTGCGGGCGTCGGATGTGTAGCAACCTAACAGTATCGGGATATCTATTTTCCTGCCGTCCGGATAATATTTTCGATAAACTCAGCCGTCCCTTCGATTCCGAGGACTGACGAGTCTATGGATAGGTGATATGAGCGGGATTGGCCCCATGTCTTGTCGGTGTAGAAATCGTAGTATGCCGCCCGGGTTTTGTCGATGCGTGCGATGCGTTCGGAAGCCTCTTTCTCCGTGATGCCGTTTCGTTCGGATACGCGGTGTATCCGCAGGTCGTCCGGACAGTGGATAAAAACGTTGAAACAGCCTTCCGTCTCACGGAGTACATAATCGGCACACCGGCCGACTATAACGCACGACTCCCTGCCGGCCACCTCCTTTATAGTATCCGACTGAATTTTGAACAGCGCCTCCTGCGAGAAACCGGTATTGAACCCGAAACCTACCGAGAGTGCGTGCAGAAGTCCGGTGGGTGCCTGCTCGTCCTTTTGCTCGAAGAAGTCGGCATGCAGGCCGCTGTTACGGGCCGCCTCGTCGATAAGTTTACGGTCGTAGAATCCGATACCGAGGCTCTCGGCAAGTTTCAGGCCGACCAGCCTTCCGCCGCTTCCGTACTGGCGTCCGAGCGTTATAACTATCTTCTTTTCCATAACTTCAGATTTGAATGTTCTGTTTGCGGAATATCCGGAACTGCCTTACCATCATAATCACGGCGAGGAATGTGGATAAAAAGTCGGCTATGGGTATACTCATCCAGACCCCGGTCGCACCGTATATCCCCGGCAGAATTATAAGCAGCGGCAGCAGGAATATCAATTGCCGGGTAAGCGAGAGCAGGATGGCCACCTTCGCGTTGCCAATGGACTGGAAAAAGTTGGTAACCACAATCTGGTACCCGACGATGGGGAACATCAGGAACACCAGCCGGATGGCAGGCCGGGCTATCTCCATAAGTTCCCTATCTTTTGTAAATACTTTGGTTATAAGGTCAGGGAAAAGGGTACAAAGCAGGAAGCTGAACGTCATAACGGTCATCGCGGCGATTATCACCATCGTGAGGGCCTTCTTCATCCGGTCGAACTTCTTAGCACCGTAGTTATAGCCCACGATGGGCTGCATGCCCTGATTCAGACCGAAAACTATCATCAGGAATATCAGCGCTACCCGGTTTACGATACCGTAGGCTCCAACATAGTAGTCGCCGCCGTGGCGGTTAAGGGCGTTGTTTATGAAAATCACCACTATACTTGCGCTGATATTCATAAGGAACGGAGCCATCCCGATGGAGAGGATGCCGTTGATTATCTTCCTGCGCAGGCGGAAAATACTGCGGCTGAAATGGACCTCGTACTTCGGGTTGGAAAAATGGACCAATTCGAGTACCATCGCGAGTGCCTGAGCAATCACCGTCGCCCACGCTGCCCCCTGTATTCCCCATTTGAAGACGAAGATGAACACGACGTCGAGGATGCAGTTCAGCACGATGGCTATGAGCATTATGGTCATGGAACGCTGCGGGTAACCCGCAGCACGGAGGGTATTGTTCAGTCCCAGATAGAGATGCGTGAAGATGTTTCCGAACAGGATTATCCGCATATAGTCGCGGGCGTATGGAAGGGTCTGGTCGCTTGCCCCGAACAGGGTTAGTATATTGTCGAGGAAGAGCAGGCACACCGCCCCGAAAAGGAAGCCGATTATAAGGTTCATGAGAACCGTATTCCCGAGTATGGCCCCGGCGCTGGCCCTGTCGTTCTGGCCGAGCTTGATTGAGAGGAGCGACGACGCCCCGATACCCACCATCGCTCCGAAAGCGGCCGAGAGGTTCATCAGCGGCAAGGTAATCGCCAGCCCCGAGATGGCCAACGGGCCCACCCCGTGGCCTATGAATACACTGTCCGCGATATTATAGATAGACGATGCCGTCATTGCGATTATCGATGGAATCACGTAACGAAGCAGCAGCGTCGAGACTTTTTCGGTACCCAGTAATGTGGTGTCCGTCTTAATTGCCATATCCTCTTTTTTAATCCCGGGACCCTCCCGGAAACAACCCGGCAAATTTACAAAATAAACCCCGGCACCTGAAAGCGGTTTCTGTATATTTATGCAAATTTTGTACTGTGCCGAGTTTTGTCTTCAGATTTTTGCCGAAGCCCGGGAATTACCGGAAGGGCCCGGAAAAAAGTAAATATTAATTCCTTGGGTACGTAGGTCAGGTTTCGCTGATTTCCACCAGTTGCTGGCGGTAGGCGGCCAGGATTCGCGATTTGGAGATGAACCCGAGGTACCGGTTATCCTTATCGACCACGGGCAGCATCCACGCTTTGGTCTCCTCGAACTTTTCGAGTACGCTCTGTATCTGCTCGTGGGGCAGGATACGGTCCATCGGAGGAATCATATAACGGTCCACGGGGGTAGGGTATTTCTCGGGGCTGAACATATCCGCCCGCAGGTCGTCGAGCTGCACCAGCCCCATCAACACACCCTCTGGGCTTACCACGGGGAATATATTCCGGCGGACGGTGGAGATGAGCTTCACCACGTCGCCCAGGGTTGCGTTCTCGTCGAGTTCGTAAAAATCGGTCTCCATCAACTCACGAAGGTTGAGAAAGACGAGCACCGAGCGGTCTTTGTTATGGGTAAGCAGTTCGCCGCGCTGGTCGAGCTTCTTGGTGTAAATGGAATAGGGATCGAAGTAGTAACTCAGCACGAACGAGACGGCAGTAACGAGCATCAGCGGGATAAACAGCCCGTAACCGTTGGAGAGTTCCGCGATAAGGAATATCGATGTCAGCGGGGCCTTCATCACCCCGGCCATCACCCCGGCCATACCCACGAGGGTGAAATTGATTATGGGCAGGTCCATACCCAGCATGGTGTTGGACGTGTAGGCCATCAGGCCGCCGGTGAACGCTCCAACGAACAGCGACGGGGCGAACGTTCCCCCGACCCCGCCTGCGGCGTTGGTGGAGGCCATCGCGATAACTTTAAAAAACAGAATCGCCGCAAGGTAGATAATAATTACCCACGGGATGTCCTTATATTTATAGAACAGCGAGTTGTTGAACAGGTTGTCGATACGGCCGTGCATCAGGTCGGTGAACGAATCGTACCCCTCGCCGTAGAGGGGCGGGAATAGGAATATCAGCAGGCCGAGGATTGCACCTCCCGCTATCCACCGCTTATATTGCCGGTCGAGTGTGCGGAACCTCTCTCCGATGGAGGAGTTGACCGAGGTGAAGTAGTACGATATCAGGCCGCACGTCAGCCCGAGGGCTATATACATCGGAATGTTGCGCAGGTCGAATGTCTCGACCCCCGTTATTTCGAGTATAGGGTCGAAGCCCTTGAGGATAAATATAAGTGTGGTAGCGGAGACCGACGATATCAGCAGCGGGGTGATGGAGGCCATCGTGATTTCGAGCATCAGTATCTCCATAACGAACACCAGCCCCGTTATGGGCGCCTTGAATATTGCAGCTATTGCCGCCGCCGCGCCGCACCCCAGAAGCGTAGTGATATGCTTGTAATTCATCCGCATGAACTTGCCGATGTTCGACCCGATGGCCGCGCCTGTCAGCACGATTGGGGCCTCCGGACCTACCGAACCCCCGAAACCGATGGTGGTGGCCCCGCCGATAATGGATGTGTAGCAGTTATGCGGCCGGATACGCGACCCAGTCCGCGACATTGCGTACAGCACGCGGGTTACCCCCTCCGAAATATTATCCTTTACGATATACCGCACGAAAAGTGAGGCCAGCACTATACCCACCCCCGGGTAGATAAAATAGAGCAAGCTGGCCTCGTCGGCGCGGAACCAGCTTACAAGAGCGTGCTTTATGCCGTGGAGCAGGCTCTCGAAGACATAGGTGCCGAACCCGGCCAGCAGACCGACGACGATAGCCAAAATAAGCATCAACTGCTTATCAGTCAGGCGCTTTGTAAGGAGCATAAGATAGCGGTAAACTATCTCGGCTCTTTTCATCGGTGCTTCGGTTTTCACTTCACGGAACTGTTACCTGTTTTTAAACGCCTTCGCCCTTGCGGCGGTTCGTATTGTGGGATAACGAATTTACAAATTTTGGAGCAGTCATGAAATGGTGGAATAATTTACCGGAATGTGTACCCGGTCACTATCCACAGTTCACTGTCCAAAGTCCACCGCCACCGGCTCACAATACACCGGCCCAGCCTTGAGCCTGCTTCAGGGACCCTTACAGGTCCCATCCGGCCCTCTGCCCGTCCAGCCATCTGTTTTTTAGAATGGCTTAATACCCATTATTTCCCTTACTGTCCGTATTGTCTCATCGGCGCTTTTGCGTGCCCGTTCCGCTCCTGCGATTACCACCTCACGGAGATATCCTTCACGGGATTTTATCTCCGATATTCTTTCGCGGATGGGCGCGACTACCTTTATAATATCTTCGGCAAGTTGTTTTTTCATATCGCCGTAACGGATTTCGCAGGCGTTATACCGGTCGAGGAAATACCGGTAGGTATCATCCGACGAGACTATCTGCATGATGGTGAAAATATTGGCGATGGGCTCCGCCATCGGCTGGTTAGGCTCCATAGGGCCCTGGTCGGTTACGGCCTTCATTACCTTCTTGCGGATAACCTCGTCCGAGTCGGCCAGGTAGATGCCGTTGCCTTCGCTTTTGCCCATCTTGCCGCTACCGTCCAGTCCGGGAACCTTTGTAAGTTCCTGCCCGAAATTGTAAGGCATGCTCTCCGGGAAGTACTCGACGCCGTAAATGGTGTTGAAACGGCGTGCGAATTTACGGGTCATTTCCAGATGCTGCTCCTGGTCCTTCCCGACAGGGACGAAATCCGCCCGGTGGATTAGTATGTCGGAGGCCATCAGTACCGGGTAGCAGAGCAGACCCGCGTTTACGTTCTCCGGGTGTTTGCGGACTTTTTCCTTGAACGAGGCGGTCCTCTCCAGCTCTCCGACGTAGGCGTGCATACTCATCAGCAGCGACAGCTCGGCGGTCTGCGGCAGGTCGCTCTGAACGTAGATAGTCGCCACCTCGGGATTGAGCCCGGCGGCAAGGTACTCCGCAAGGGCGTTCTCCACATTGCCGTGCAGGTGCTCAGGGTCGGGGTGGGTGGTGAGCGAATGGTAGTCGGCAATGAAGAAATAGCAGCGGGCATCGTGCTGCATCTTGACGAAGTTCTTCAACGCGCCGAAATAATTTCCGAGGTGGAGCTGGCCCGTGGGGCGAATACCGCTTACTACTGTTTTCATCTTTACTGTTTTCTTCTGTTCCATGTCCGGATGGGGTAGTGTCCGACCCGGGCCGTCCCCGCAATATACACAAAGAACAACAGCGCAAAAGTATATATAATCTCCGAAATATGGAGGATGGTGGCACTAAAGCATCGAACTTGTTATTTTGCTTTAGCCGCAGGTACACTTTCAATTCGAGGGGGGGGTAATTCGTGATGTCCGTCACGGAGTGCCGCAATTTACCCATACCTTTCGGCGGGAATATATTTTGCGGCGACGGAGTGATGATTAACAATTACTCAACCCGGATAATGTTATTAATAGGATTCGGCTACATACTTTTGAAAATCGGGAAACTATATTAAAAATAATTATATGAAAAAGTTAATCTGTACCTTAATCTGCATCGTTTTGCCTTTGCTTGGATTTTGCCAGTCCGCCCCCTTCCTTCCGACCCAGGAGGGTCAAACCCTGCTATATCGGTTTTATGACGGAAAGGGAAAACCGGAAAAAATCAGGGGCGTGAACGATCCCTTATGGGTAAGTTATACGGTTGTAGAGAAAGAATCCTATCCGGATTCGCTTATCGTGCAGATGCGTGTAGAGAGTAATATTTTCGAGGGGAACTTTCCTCCGGCCATGTTGGAGGATATCCAGAATTTGCGGTACAAGTACGCTATGGATACCGTTTATATAAAAAATTTCCTCGAGAGTTCGAGTATGCTTGCGGCAAGCATGGCATCGGGCAGAGGCGGAGGTGCCGGTTCAATGGAGATAACAACCCAGTCCGCCACAGCGCTTCCCGCCATGCTCGAAGCGGGGATGGAGTTCGACGATGCTACTACGATGGAGCTGACTACAACGGTAAGCTCTGGTTTAGTGAATGCTTCCACCGCGTTTACTTACGGTTACCGGAACAAAAAGGTGGAGTCTTACGAACAAGTCGAGACCCCTGCGGGAACATTCCCGTGTTACAAAATTACATACCAGTTCGTGGCAAGGCATGAATTCGGTTTTATGAAAAATACATCCACCGAACATGTGGCCGAATGGTATTCGCCGGAAATAGGCCTTGTGAAAATGGAGCGCAAAAATGATAAAGGCAAGCTCCTGCAAACCCAAATACTGGAAGAAATAGAATAATTAACCGAAAGCACGACTATCTTACCGGACCGTAATTATTTGGCCTACTTATTCAAACCACCGTATGGATTATAGATTCGCGGGCTTTACCGACGGGATATTCAATTGGGCGGCTATAAAATTGTAGGCGGAATTGCCGCTTGCGCAGGTTGTAGGTTCGAGGCCATGAGGTCGAGCAGGGCACGTCGGGATATCGCAGTTAATAATAAGTGTGCTCTATTATATTTGGTAACATTTACAATTATTTTACGCTACTTATTTTTAGCGGATCGCCACCCCGACCGGTGGGCCGCACTTCTGCATTGCAGACATACTTTCATTTTAGTGTAAATATTTTTGCGGGTGGCATATCCGTGACCGGGCTGCCCGGCCATAAAAGTCGCACCCGGAGGCAGCGGTAAAGGGCAGTGTGGCCCTTTACCGTTGGCTACCTCCAAGGTGCGGGATTGTTAGCTTGCGGCAATCTCGATGACTCTTACTTCGGACTAATTATGACGCCCTTTGGACCGCAGGTAGTCGAGCAGGAAGCGCGGTCTGTCGGTCTGAATCATGGTGGAGCCCAGCTCGAGGTGCGCCCCGTAGACGTCTTCGGGGTCTTCGAGGGCCGAGTCGTCCTCCAATCCGCCGCAAAGATCGTCCCACAGCGAGTTGGTCCATACCCGCGAGCCGCTTTCGATTATCCGGTGCATCGCCTGCCTGACTTCGGGCATCATTACCGGCCATACCACCTCGTACGCAACAGGGACCTCGTCCCCGGCGAGGAACTGTTCTAGAATTTCTCCCGCATCCTTGCGTCGGAAGTCGATAATCGGCATATACAGCATCTTCTCGGGGTACCGGTCCGTTACCGCTCTCACATCTTCGAGAGGTTTGTTACTTTTAATAATTATCTGGTCGGCGGTGCCGGTCTTGGCGAGTATCTCCATAACCAGGTCGTAGTGCTCGAATCCCTTGTCTATATTTACCAGAATACGGTCCTTGCACAGGTAGAGAATCTCTTCGAGGGTGGGAATAGTGTAGCGGCTGGGATGCCCGTGTCCCAGCCGAAGCCGCAGGTTCGACAGCGAGTCATATGTGATATCCGAAACGGGGCCCCGGCCGGTGGTGGCCCGGTCGAGGGTGCGGTCGTGGCTCAGGACCAGTACGCTGTCTTTGGTGAGCATTATGTCTATCTCGACTATATCCGCACCCATGTCGATAACCGACTGAACGGCTTTGGCCGAGTTCTCCGGGAAGTTGCGCCAGTCACCGCGGTGGGAGGCTACGAACACGTAATCCCGGTCCGGCGAATGAAGTTTGTCGAGGATAAACGAAGCCGAGTTGTGAAATTCCTCCTGCCGGCCGCAGGAGGCCAGCAGGAGAATTGTCAAGATATAAACTATTCTTTTCATTCTTTATTAAATTCTGTGTTTGGATTTATGAACTTCTCAGCACTCAGGTTGAGTTTTATCCGTTTTTTGTCCGCGATTCAGATACCTAAATCGGTCACGGTGTAGGGTGAGGCAATAGCCGCGCGGGCCGCCCGCAGCGCAACCGGGGCGTTGAGGTCGGTAACGGGCGTGGAATAGTCAGTGGTAGAGTTATCGCTCGTGTCGTACCGGTACGGGTTGCCGTCCATCGTAAGATTCCCGAGCGGGGCGGAAAGTATGGACTCGAATACCGCGCAGGAAGCCGCGTAGCGGCTGATGCCGTAATCCATGTGGTACCCGTCACGGGTAAGGTCCATGTGGTTTTGCAGCGAGGAGGTGCGTAGATTTTGCAATACGGTACCGGTGGGTATAACCTGCTCCACCGAGGTTTCGGCCAATACCTTTTGTGCCTGCGCGGTTATGGTTTGGAACATTTCAGCCTGCGATGCGAAGTTATTGGTCAGCACCGAACTCTGCCCGTAACTCAGGATAGACGGGTCGGCATAGGCCTGTGACATTATGTATACGAATTTCGGGTCGGACTGCTGGTCGGCCTTAATCAGGTCGATAAGGTCTTGTATGGCGGATTTTTCGGCCGCGGTCCAACTCCATGCGTTGCTTTTGCCCGTGTGTTCCTGTAAGGAAACTATGTCCCACTCATCCTCCAGCACCACGTCCCGGATGGTTAGACCCCGCTGAAGCGACCAGGACGAAGTGCCCGGTTCGCTGCGGTAACAGTAGTAGTCCGTCACGGTGGAATACCCGTCCGTGTATTCCGGGATTGTGCGGCCGCCATAGTACATGTGGGTCATTTTCACCCCGTCCACACCGGCGGCCGTCAGGATACCGGGTAGGTGTTCGACCGCGTCTTTGGTGAAACTGTTCCCGATGAACAGCACCCTCAGCGAGGCGGCCTTTTCCGGATTCAGGCCCCCGTCCATAGTGCCGATAACATAGGTGATATTGGAGAGAGTCGCATTGCTTGCGGGCTGCGCACCGAGGTAGGACTCCTTGTCGACATCGTTGTAGAAGTCGTAAACGGGAGAGCCGCCGTTATAGGTACCGACCAATCCTCCGGCTATACAGTTGTTCCATGAGCAGGACTGGCTGTTGTAACCGAAGAAAACTCCACGGTTCGGGTCGTCCGTAAGTATCTCACCGTAGTTGGCGCAGTTCTCGAAAGAGACCGCCGCATTGACCAGGCTTACCAGGCCGCCGCAGCGCCCCGAAGTGGTCGAAGCGAGGTTACCCTTATTGATGGTGTTGTCCATCGAGCCGCCCGTACCAATCAGGCACGTTATATTACCCGGGCGTGCGCCCCCGGACACGGCATAGGAGTTTAGCTGGTCGCCGTAGTTTACGCAGTGGGATATTACCGTGAACCGGTTGGCGGCAGCCACGATACCGGAGGTGCGGGGCGCGGCCGACTCCATATACCCGTAGTTTTCACAGCCGTGGAACCGGACCGAGGCGGTCGAGGAGGCTTCATTGGAGGAGAAACCGCATATCCCGGCGGCGTGTACCCCGGTAGCTCCGTTGGTGGTATTGCCGGTGCTTCCCGCGGTGATACGGCCGTAATTGGTGCAGCTGCGGAATTGGGTAGCCTCGGCGTCGGCAAAGGCGAAGCCCGCCATTGCCATGGTCACCCGTGCTCCGGCGGTGCCGTCATACTCCATATCGGCATAGTTGGTACAGTTCTCGAGGGTCGATTCGTGGAGCATTCCGGCGATTACGCCGCAGTCCACCGACGCGGAGGCCGAGACGGTCAGCCTGCTGTTGTCACCCGACGGCGCACCTACGGTCAGGTTCCGGACCGTAGCACCGTCCAACACCCCGAACAGACCGAAGGCACTTCCGGCCGAGGCGTAATCGCATACGGGCCGGAAGTTGAGTATCGAGAAGCCCATGCCGTCGAACTCCCCGCGAAAGGCATTACCCGTGATGGTAACGGCGTTGCTGGCGAAACTGAAAGTGGCGTTCCCGATGGGTGTCCACGCTGTGACCGACGACATATCGATGTCCGAGGCCAACTCCACCCGGGCGTATGCCGCCGCTCCGCCCGCATTTACCTCGGCGGCGAAATCCATAAGCTGCTGCGCTGTGGAGATGGTAAAACCCTCCTCGATGCGTTCGAAGAACACGGGCCGCAGGATGGTATTGTCGGCAAGGTCGTAAGCGAGGACCAGCAGGTAGCCCTGCCGGAACCCGGAGTCGAAGGTGACCGCGATGGTTCCCTCTGTCCGGTCGACAACGGCGGATAGGTTGGAAGTCGCCGCTATATCGACTACGGCATGTCCTGCCGACACGCCCGTGAGGGCGTACCGGACGGTATAGCCTGTGTCCGTGGTGCCGACATAGACGGTTGCGTCGTTGGCAAAGGTGAGGTTCAGCCCCTCGAAAACTTGCAGGGTTATCACCGTACCGTCGGGCAGAGTCAGAACGAGGTTGCCCGCAGAATCAAGTTCCGCGGAGGATATTATAGCGCTCTCATCGGTATTGGCCGTAACGGGCTGGCCGTCAGGCCCGGTCACCCGTTCGCCGTCCACGGTCCAGTAGCCGTCGCTGTCCACAGACAGGACGGGTGTATGGCCGCTGACGGGCACCTTGTCGTCGTTGCTGTCGGTGAGCCAGTCCGTGTCCCCGCCGGTGTTGAGGGTCCAGTAGTAGATGCCGTCCGACTCATCCACTCCCAGCAGTGGCAGGTCGGTGAGCCGGTCGGCGGTAGCCACGACTACGGTATGTTCGATATCGTCGCTGTCGAGGTAGGTAATTATATGCCTGCCCTCCCCGTCGACGGTGACGGAGGTTACAACGTTACCGGAAGTGAGGGCTCCGAGGGTGCCGAGCTGGTCGTTGAGTTGGTCCACCTTTTGTTTGAGTGCCTCCACCCGTTCGAGGTAGCCGTCCACCCTGCCGCGCAGGGCGGTATCGTCGTAATCGCTGCACCCCGCCATTAGAAGGGCCGACAGGGTGAGCAGCACGAATATTTTCTTTGTCATCGGTCTCATATTAGTTGTTGATGGTAGGGTCGTATGCCCCGGGATTATGGCAGAAGGCGTTATCGTCGGTCGCCTCGGGTGCACCGGATGGGTTGCCGGTATATGTAGAGTAGTCGCCCACGCGTCCGCCCTTTGCGCATCCCGTTACATTGGTGTAGGTCGAACTGCTGGCCTGACTGTATCCGCAGGCCCATCCCGGGCCGTGACGTGCGCCGCTGCCCTCCTCGTAGAGGTTGGCGATTACCGCTCCGCGGTTGACACACCCTATTATCTGCGCTTCGTTGTGGCCTACGAAACCGCCGGTACGGCAGGCGAGACTGGAAATTACGTCGCTGTAGTTCGTGCAGTACTCGATTACGGTAGTGTTGTTGTTGGCTCCGCCCACCAGACCGCCCATACGCTTATTGTTGTAGGTGAGTTCCTCCCTCATCCCCGAGAACTGGCCCACGATATCGTCGCGTACCAGACCGCGGTTGTCGGAGTTGCTGAGCCTTCCGGCCTGTAGGGTCCCGATAAGGCCGCCCCCGCGTCCCGTGGGGGCGCTCACCTCGCCGTAGTTGGTGCAATAGTCTATGCGGGAAGTGGACTCGTTCTGGACGAAGGTGCAGATACCGCCTACGTTCATACCGGTGGCGCCGTTGCCCGTGTTGGTGATTTTGCCGGTGGCCACGGTACCATAGTTGGTACATCCGAGGCTGCGAGAAGAGCCGCCTAAGGTTCCGCCCCTCATGGTTCCGGCGATACCACCCAGAGAGAAGAGCACCCCGGCGCCGTCGTCGCCCGAAAGTATCATGTTCACATAATTGGTGCAGTTCTCGATGGTACTGTTCTCGGTATAGCCCACTATGGCACCGGCGGTAGTGGTGGCGGTGGCCGTCCCAGTAAAGGTGAAGGTGTCCGTACCGTCCGGATTACCGAGTACGAGATTTTTCACGGTGGCTCCGCTCAGGGAGCCGAACAGGCCGAAAGCGTAGTTGGAAGTGCCTCCTAACTGGAACGACCACTCCATATTGTAAATGGCGTATCCCTGCCCGTTGAAGGTGCCGCGGAAGGGGTTCACTGCCGTGTAGCTTCCCGTGGCGCTTCCTGCGGGGGTCCATGAGGTAACGCCTGCCATATCGATGTCGTTGTTCAGGATCACTTCGCCACTCTCGTCCTGCCAGCGCGCCGTGCTGGCTCCCGCAGTTACCGCAGCGGCAAACGCCACCAGATCTTCGGCAGTGGAGATACCGCCGGTACCCTCTTCCACCGACGGTGACTGTTTCACCGTTACGGTTGTCGATACGTCGTAGAGTCGGTTAACGAAACGGATAGTGCCGGTACGTACCGCACCCGTGGCGTCGTTGTAATTACCTGCCGTGAAGAAATGGGATGCGGTCACCATCGCCCGGGTGTTCGGATCTTCGTACACGAGCCATGACGAGGCATCCTTGTCGACGAAAACCTCGTAGTCGATGTTGGCCGATACTTTGATTTCGAATGTGGTCGCTTCGCCTTCGAGGATAATCTCGCCCGAAGTGCCGTATACCGGGTCGAGGTCCGGGTCCTCGATTACTGCCGTGCCGTAGGTGAAGAAGAGCGGTTTGAGGGCGGTATTGCCGTTGGCATAGGCCATCACCACGAGGTTGCCCGACTCCGCGCCGTCGTCCAGCCGGACGGAGATGGTCCGGATGCCGCTGTCGATGGTTACCGAGAGATTGTAGGCGGTGAAATAGTCGACTATCGCCTCCTCCGCCTCGGTCCCCGTTACGGTATAGCCGATCCGGATGGTCTGGGAGCGGTCTGCGACGGCCGTATAGATGGGGCAGTCGAACTCTATACCGAGCGCTTCGAACATCAGGCACCGCAGTTCGGTACCGTCGCTGAGGGTGAATACTGCCTGTCCGCCGTCCACGGTCACACCGGTGAACAGTGAGCCGGTCAGGTCCTGCGCAGGTACCGGATTCCCGCCCGCATCGGTCACAACGGCGCCGTTAACGGTCCAATACCCGTTTTCGTCTACCGACAGGCGGGGTGTAGAACCCGTAATAGGTATCTTTTCACCGCTGTCGTCGAGCAGCCATTCCCAGGTCAGTCCGTTGTCGGCGGTCTGGCGCCAGTAGAGTACGCCGTCCGTATCTTCACCCACACCGATTACGGGAAGGTCCGTAAGTTCGTCGCCGAGGGCCAGCCGGACGGTGCGAACTTCGCCGCCCCGGTCGCAGTAGGCGATTACGTAACGGCCGTCCGCGTCTACCGATATGGACGAGACGAATCGGCTGCCGGCAAGGCCCGTCACGGCCTCCAGTTGGGTATTCAGTTCGGCCACCCGCCGCTCCATCTCGGTGAGGGCCTCTTCTATTTCGTCGAGTTCCTTCTTCAGTCTCTCGTCGTCGTACTTGTCCGAGCATGCCCAAAGCAGGACGGACAGTAGCACCACGCTTATTATATTTTTCATCTATGTGTCTGTTTTGAGTGGATGTGTTATGGCTTAATTCTGACGAACATATAATTCAGGCAGCTCCGTTCGCCCCGCGAGTCGCACGGATTGTTGACCACCGCGCCCGTACCGTCGCGATAGGTCCACATTGTGGTCGAACCTCCGCCGTCGAGGCGCACCGCTTCGCTGAATCCCAGCTTGGTTATCACTCGGTAGAGTTCGTAGTAGTTGAGTCCCGTGGGGGTGGAGGTATCGCCGTCCACGCAGAGCAGGAAGATTTTCGTTCCGCTCGGGTCGCAACCTACGATGGTCGCCGGGTACTGCCGGTCGGCATCCGAGGCGCTCGGTTTGGAGAATACGCCGTTCTGAACGAATCGGTACATGCTCGAGTTGTGCATGGCTATGGGTTTGGAGGCGTCCCCGCCGATGGGTACGTCGGCCCGTATCCTCACGGTCGCACCCGCGCTTACGGCCTGGGCCAGCCGGTCGGCCTTTTCACCCGTCACCTGCAATACCCACTCGCCCTGAGCGGTGACGTACGGGGCGCTTACGGCCGACGAACGGCCGTCCGTCACGGCCGTGACCGTGGCCTCCGCCCAGCCGCCGTTCACAGTCATCGGCACGGGACACACTCCCGAGATGAACAACGCTCCGGTACCCACCTCGTTACGCATTCCGGGGTGGGGCGTCTCCACGTACCGGTGGGTGTAGAGGTTGGCGTCGTGGTCCATTGGTCCCGACAGGCGTACGATTGTATCGTTCACCGAGTAGTATTCGTACTCCACCCCGCCGACTTCCAAGAGACCTTTAAAGTCGCGTCCGTCGAAGCCGACCGTCCTGTCGGCGAAGAATGTAAATCCGGGGCGGTGGTTGGTCAGCGATGCCCTTACCGTGGGGTTGTTGATGAAAACCGGTTCGCCGTCCTCGATGTGGATGCCGCGAAGCACCCCGTCGTTGGAGTCGAAGAAGCCGCTGTTCACACCGGCCACTATGTTCATTCCTTCGGCGCGCTTGCGGGCGCTTATTTCCGAGAGGGTCTCCCGGAGGTTTTTGCCGTTGTTACTGTTGCCGTTGCCGTTGGGATTAGGCATGATGTCGTTCGCCACACCCGTGGCCAACTCCACGTCTGGGTCCGTGAGGTTCGCCGTAACGACGTAAACTTCACGGTCGATATTCCGGAGGTAATACTTCGTATATTCCACTCCGCTGTGAAGTCTGTATGTCTCCGTCACGGTCCACGCGTAGTAGGCGTCGGAATCGTTCGTAAGGCCGTTGTCCTCCACCGAGAACTGGCCGTGGCACACGGCGTTCCCGTACAGTGCTTCCGGAGCTGCTGACGGATTAACGAAATAGGCGGTGTAGTCGCCCACTCGGCCGCCGATTGTGCAGCCCGTAATACCGGTAAGGTACTGGTTGTAGCCGCAGGCCCAACCGGGACCGTGGTTGTCGCTTCCTACTACGGTATGGTCCGACAGGATTGTCCCGTTGTTAGTGCAATCGGTTACGGTGCCGGAGTTGTGGCCCACGAATCCGCCCGTCCGGCATCCGAGGGCGGAGAAGACGTTGCCGTTGTTGGTGCAGCCGGTTATGATACAGCCCGCCGCCGTACCGCCTGCAAGGCCGCCCATCCGCTTGTATCCGTAACCGGCAGTGGCGCCTGCGAATATACCGTTCACATCGTCCTGTATCAGGCCGTTGTTCGTACAGTCGGCGATAGTTCCACCGGTAGCTGTGGCGACGATTCCGCCGCTGCGTCCCGACGGTGCGGACACCGCTCCGTTATTCTCGCACGCACCGATGGTGCCGCCCGAGATATAACCGGTTATACCGCCTACCGACATCGCGGAGTTGGCCCCGTTGCCGGTATTGGCGATTGTCCCGCAAGAGATTTCCCCGTGGTTCACGCACCCTTCCGTAGTAGAGGTTCCGCCCACACGGGCCTCGTTCACAACTCCGGCAATTCCTCCGATACGTACCGAAATATTGCCCGCGTTATCGCCTTCGAATGCGATGGAGGCGTAATTTACGCAGTTCTCGATTACCGCATCTTCGAGGTAACCGGCAATGGCGCCTACGGCGTTACCCTGAGTGGATGTTCCCCTGACGGTTATTCGGCTGCCGTCCGACGGCGAACCGATTGTAAGGTTGCGCACCGTGCCGCCCTTGACCGCCCCGAGAAAGCCGTACACCAGGTTGCCGTCCGAACAGTCGAACTCCCAGTCGATATTCCTTATCGAGTATCCCTGCCCGTCGAAGGTGTCGGTGAACGGGTTCACGACGGTATATGTCACACCGCTGTTGGCTCCGGCCGTCGTCGAGGCCGAGCCTGCAGGTATCCAGTCGCGATACCCGGCCATATCTATGTCGGTGGTAAGGACTACGTTGCCGCTCGCATCGCGGAAGCGGGCGAGGCTCTGCCCGTTACGGACCGCCTGCGCGAAGGCCACCAGGTCTGCCGCGGAGGAAATCCCCTCGCCGGTCGCCTCACCGTATATGGTAAAATAGAGCGGCTTTATGAGTATATTGTCCCCGCCGTCGTAAATCATCACCATCAGGCAACCCTCTTCAAAACCGGCATCGAAGGTTATTTCGATAGTCCGGGCGGAAGGATCGAGCGTGGCCCCGAGATTCTCGGTCCGCACCACCCGTACAAGGGCCGTCTGGGCCAACGGGCCTGTAAGGGTATAACGGACGGTTATGCCGGTTGTGGGATCGTCCACCACCGTTGTAAGATCGGTATCGAACTCCATATTGAAAGCGCTGAATACCTGCACCGTTACCTGCGACCCGTCGCCGAGCGTCAACACGGCGTTACCGTCCTCCGTTATCTCCACGTTCCGGAACAACGAGTCCTGCAAGGCGCCCGCCCTTACGGGCTGTCCGTCGCTGCCCGTTACCGGTTGGCCGTTCACGGCCCAGTAGCCCTCGGCGTCGATGGCTATTTCCGGGGCTTTACCCCCGACCGGTATCCTTTGGTCGTCGCCGTCGGTAAGCCACGAGGTCTCCCCCTCGAAGAAGAGGGTCCAGTAAAGTACGCCGCCTTCCTCTTTTACCCCGATAACGGGTACATCCGGAAGCTGTTCGGCCGTTACAATGGTTACCGACCGCTCCACGTTGCCGGTATCTTTATAGGTAATCACGTAGTTGCCGTCGACATCGGTCGTTATACCGGTCACGGCGTCGCCGTCTACGATGGAAGTCAGGTGGGCTATTTCGCCGTTAAGGGCGTCGAGCCTCTCCTGTAATTCTGCAAGGTCGTTCCAGATGCCGTCGATATCTTTCCAGAGGGAGGAATCGTCGTAATCGTCGCTGCAGGATTGCATCGACGATAAGACGACGGCGGCAAACATCAGTAGGAAAATTCTCATTATTCGCGGTTGGTTTAGTTTTTCACATAGGCCGTTGGTCTTTTGTATCGGATTTATCGGTCGGTCCCAGTGGTCTCTACACTTAAAGAACATACCACCGGGGCGGGATACGTAACGCCCGCCGGTAAAATTTCCCCCTACGCGTATAACTTAAAGTTCGGTTAATGTTTTGTTAAGACTGTGGTAAGAAATAATTTTCTACATTTGCCGCAAAGGCGCCTCGAACAGTGAAACGGAAAAACGATAGTCATATTCCCGAGCCGGAACTTCTTGAGAAGCTGAGACTGGGCGATGTAGACAGTTACAGGATACTGTTCCTGAGATATTACTCGCGGGTTACCCTCTTTATACGGGGAATGACCGGTGCGGCTGCCGAAGCGGAAGATATCGCCCAGAACATTTTCCTGAAACTTTGGCTGAACCGGGAGTCGCTCGACCCGGGGCAATCCCTGCGTAACTACCTTTTCGTTATGGCGCGCAACCAGGTGTTCAACCACCTGAGGTCGCTCCGCACGGGAGCGACCGTCCTCAAGGCGGTAGGGGAGAGGGAATCGGAGCATAATCCGGCGCCGGATTCGGAAGTGCTGCTCGGCGAGACGCGGGAGATAGTGGGCAAGGCAGTGGAGGGAATGCCGGAAAAGCGCAAGGAAGTTTTCCGGCTGAGCAGGCAGGAGGGTTTGTCGAACAGGGAGATAGCCGAAAAGACCGGCCTGTCGGTGCGCACAGTGGACAAGCATATAGAGCTGGCACTGAAAGATATAAGAAAAATTCTCGTACTGTTGCCGTTGCTGGTCACGGTATATTTTCAATAATTTAAGAGGGGACGGTTACGTAATAGGGCCGCAATGGGTGTTCTTATTATACAGTAATCTACTATAACCTGCGAATGTTCAAGGTAACGAAAGATATATTAGAAGAATATTTTTACGGAAAATGTCCCGAATGGCAGGCATGTAAGGTGCGGAATTGGCTTGCCGACCCATCCAACGAAGGGGAGGCTGCCGACTTGATGCAAGCTCTGTTCGAAGGGCTCGACGCCGACGACCCCGTCCTTGCCGGGCAGGGGTTCGAGGCAGTACGGGTCAGGCTGGGGCTGCCCTCGCCCCGCAGGGAGAAACCCCGACGCACAGTTTGGAGAGTGGCCCGCACTGTGGCTGCCGTATGCGCTGTGCCGTTGCTGATATTGAGCGCCCTGCTTTGGATGCAGAGACAGGCGGTGGTGGAGTGGAACGACGAATATTCCGCATACGGGGAGATGAAGCAGGTGGTGTTGCCGGACAATTCGGTGGTATGGCTCAACTCGGGCAGCCGTATTTCCTACCCTTCCGCATTCCGCGGCAGGAGCAGGCAGGTGTTCGCGCAGGGGGAGTTGTACGCAGAAATTGAGTCCGATGCCCGGAAGCCGTTTATTATAAAGACGGGAGACTTCTCGGTGAAGGTACTCGGTACGCGGTTCAACCTCAAGGCGTATCCGGAGGACCGCGCGGTAGAGGTGATTCTGGTCGAGGGAGCCGTGGAGTGCTATATGGACTCCGAAGCGGACGACCGCCGGATGCAGCTCAAAGCGGGTGATATGGCCTATTACAACCGCGACAGCGGGGTGTTCGAAAAGAGGAATTTCAACCCGTATATCTACTCCTCGTTCGCCGAGGGCGGCGGGATGGCGTTCTTCCACCAACCGCTTGGAGATATCGTGGCCCACCTCGAGAGGTGTTTCAACCGTAAGATTGTGATTATGGACGAGAGGCTGTCCGCGGTAGAATACTTTGCTTTTTTCAGCAAGGACGACTCGCTGGAAAAGATACTGGAGACTATAAATATGGACCGCTCCATGACGATAACCGAGAGTAACGGTATGCTTTTTATAGACTCGGGCCGCCGGTAGCGGGGCAGGAATTATCCGGTGGCGGAAAGCCGTACCGGGAAGTCAGACGGTAGGCGCAGCCCGCTGTGCTGGTGGGATTAACAGGAGACAGCGCCGCACTTTGTTCCGGCCCGGAGGAAAAGGGAATAACGGCAGGCGGTGTCACGCCCCGCCGCAAGATAAAACTGGCCTGCGGGCCTGCCCGGGAATGCCGCGAGGCATCCGATTAAATTACTTTACGACTCAATCTACCGGGTCTTTTGTTCGGGATTATCGAAGTCTTGGAGGTCTCTACACCCATCTAAAACTTTGATAATTATGGAACAACATTACAGACTGAAAAGCCTGTGGCGGTTTATTATCTCCTTCCTCGTGCTGGCGGCCGTTTCCGCTTCGCCGATGAGGGCTCAGGAGAGCCTTGACCTGAGTCTGGAAGGCGTAACCGTGCAGGATGCCATTACGGAACTGTACCGTAAATACAACTACTCCATTGCGGTCCGCTCGGGCGACCTCGATTTGGGGCGGGTAATCAGCGTCAATGTCCGCAACGCCACCGTCGGGCAGGTGCTCGACTTGATTTTTACCGGCCAGCAGGTGGCTTATACCATCAACGGCCGAAGTATATCGGTGACCAAAGCCGAACCGCCGAGGCAAACCGCCCTCCAGACAGCCAGACAACCGAACCGGGTGTCCGGGTTGGTTACAGACCCGGCGGGTAATCCCGTACCGGGATGCGCCGTGATGTTGGAAGACAATTCCACCGGGCGGGTGACCGATTCACAGGGCGAATTCCGGTTCGACGACCTCGATCTTCCGGCGACCCTCACCTTCTCTTTTCTCGGATACCAGACCCAAACCGTTACAGTGGCCGGTTACGGCCGGGTGCACGTAACACTCGAAGAATCCACCGACTATATCGATGAAGTAGTGGTGGTGGGGTACGGTACACAAGTCCGTGCCAACCTGACCGGCGCGGTGTCCACGATTTCGTCCAAGGAACTGAATGACCGACCGGTCGTAAGCGCTGCGCAGGCGCTCCAGGGAGCCGATCCGTCGGTGAACCTCTTTATGAGCACCGGGTCGCCCGAGTCGGGATATTCGGTCGATATCAGGGGCGCCCTCTCCATCAACGACGGAAGCCCGTTGGTGCTCGCAGACGGGATAGAGGTAAGCCTCAGCCAAATCAACCCGAACGATATAGAATCGGTTACCATCCTGAAAGATGCCTCGTCAGCCGCGATATACGGTGCTAAAGCGTCGGCCGGGGTAATCCTTATCACCACCAAAAGCGGTGCCCGGTCGGGCGGCAAGACTTCGGTCCGCCACTCCGGCCGAATGGGGTGGGCCATGAATACCACCTCCACCGATTTCATCACCAACGGGTACGATTACGTCACACTCGCCAATACGTTCTACAACGCCATGAACGGCGTAAACATGTACGACTACACCGAAGAGAACGGCGGATTACAGAAGCTTCGCGACCGTTATTACGACAAGACCGAGCATCCCGACCGGCCGTGGACCGAAGTGGGCGACGACGGCAAATATTACTACTACGGTAATTTCGACTGGTTCGGGTACTACTACAACAGGGTCCGCTCCCAGCACGAACACAATATCTCGGTAACCGGCGGCGACGAGAAACTCAACTATTACGTCAGCGGTCGCAACCTGAACCAGAACGGAATATTCAACATCTATAAGGATACCTATACCAACTATTCTTACAGGGCCAAGATGAGTGCGCAGGTCAAGAGCTGGATGCGTCTGTCTACAAATATCAGCTATGACAGGTCGGAGTACAAATATGCAGGCCGGTATAATTACCACCACACCATTTCGGCTCTCCAGTCTAACATCTCCCCTACATTCCTGCCCCGCAATCCCGACGGTTCGATTGTGCAGTATACCAACCAGCTCTATGCCAACTCTCCGATAGGCGCCGGTCACGGCGGGTTCCTCACTGCCGACAATACGCGGAATTCACGCGAGAACCGATACCTCACGATAAACAATCAGGTGGATATCGACATCACTAAGGACCTCGTTTTAACCGGAACCTACGGGTACCGGACGCGCGACCGTCTCTACCGCTTCCGTAACAACACCTTCGAGTATTCGCGGCAGGAGGGCGTGTTCGAGAACTTCTCTTCGGGTTCCGTGGAGAACTCCTACGAGGAGAGCACCTACCGTAATTCCGGAAATAACTACAACCTCTACGCCACCTACAAACACTCGTGGAACGACGCGCACAACTTCACTGCGGTCGCCGGTGCGCAGTACGAGGATTACAGGTCCACCACAACGGGGGTCTACCAGACGGACCTGACTAACGACGACCTTGCCACCTTCGCCGTGGCAACAGGCGTTAGCACCATCACGCAGTCTATCTCGAGTCTCAAAACGATGGGGATGTTTACCCGCCTGAACTACGACTATAAGGGCCGCTATCTGTTCGGGGCCAGCTTCAGGGCCGACGGTTCTTCGCGCTTCCGCAAGGGCGACCGGTGGGGGTGTTTCCCCTCGGCATCGGCGGGGTGGAGGATAAGCGACGAGGAGTTTTTCAAACCCGTTACTTCTGTGTGGAGCAACCTGAAACTTAGGTTCTCGGTCGGCAGCCTGGGCAACCAGCAGATGAGCTCCTACTACCCGTATATCGACCAGCTCAGCATCGACAACGTGATGAACTATACGTTCGACGGGTTGGAGCTTGCCAATTATGCCAGCGTGTCGGCACCCAACTCTACGGACCTTACGTGGGAGACCGTAACCACGTACGACGTGGGGGTGGATATGTCGTTCCTGCGCCACCGGCTGACACTCACGGGCGACTACTATATACGCGATACGAAGGATATGCTCACCACCTCGATAACCCTTCCTTCGGTGTACGGTGCGACCATGCCCAAGGCCAACTGCGCCGACCTGCGGACCAAGGGGTATGAGATAACCGTCGGATGGCGCGACAGGTTCCGGCTGCTGGGACACGACTTCAACTATGGTGTAACAGCCTCGATCGGCGATTATAAGACGAAGATTACCAAATACAACAATCCCGATAAACTCATTTCCGACTACTACGAGGGTATGACCCTCGGCGAAATCTGGGGTTACAAGGTTGAAGGTCTGTTCAAAACCGACCGTGAAGCGGCCGATTACCAGTCGCGCATCGACGACAGTGCAGTGAACCAGCGCGTCTATAACAGCAAGGGCGAAGTGGGCGGATACCTGCGTGCGGGCGATGTCAAGTTCCTCGACCTCGACGGGGACGGCGTCATCTCCGCCGGCTCCGGTACGGTTGAGGACCCGGGCGACAAGAGGATTATCGGTAACAGCAACCCGCGCTATAACTACTCATTCCGGCTGGAGTTCAACTGGAACGGAATCGACTTCTCTGCATTCTTCCAGGGGGTGGGCCGCCAGCACTGGTTCCCGGCAAACGGGCAGTCATCGTACGACTTCTGGGGTCCCTACGCATTCCCGTCCACGTCGTTCATCCACACCGATTTTCTTACAAACGGGTGGACCGAGGATAACCGCAACGCCTACTTCCCGCGACAGAGGGGTTATCAGGCTTACAGCGGTGGTTCGCTCGGCGAGGTGAACGACCGGTATTTACAGAATGTGGCCTACCTGCGGCTTAAAAACCTGACCGTCGGGTACACGCTTCCGGTGGCAGTCAGCCATATCGACAGGATAAGGGTGGCGTTCTCGGGTGAAAACCTTACCTATTGGTCGCCCCTGAAAAAGCACAGCAAGACGGTCGACCCCGAACTGGCGGTTACTAGCGGGACCTACACGAGCGATTCCGGTACCGGATACTTCTATCCTAAAACCTTTTCGGTCAGTATCGAAATAACTTTCTGACAAGCCAAATGAAAAAAAGAACCGATATGAAAACGATATACAGGATAACGGCGGCCGTGGTAGCGGGCTTATTCTGCATGGCATGCGACCTGGATACTATCCCGGAAGACTCCATAACGCCGGAGGTCTACTTCAAGACCGAGACGGACCTGAAACTCTGGACTAACCAGTTTTACAGCCAGTTCGACGACGCTCCGTCCACCACCTGCGCCGACGACCATATCTACCGCACCCTTGGGGACGTAATCACCGGTACCCGCTCGGCGGCGGACGAGAGCGGCTGGATATGGACCCACCTTCGCCGTATAAATTACTACCTCGAAAATTCGGGGAACTGCGAAAACGAAGCCGTGCGGGAGCACTACGACGGGGTTGCCTACTTCTTCCGGGCCTATTTCTACTACGTGAAAGTAAGGCGGTACGGCGATGTGCCCTGGTACGATTATGTGCTCGACTCGGACGATGAAGTATCGCTGCGTAAACCCCGGGACGATCGGGGCTATGTTATGGACATGGTGATGGAGGACCTCGACCGGGCCATTTCAGCGCTGGGCGAAGACAAAGAGATAGCACGCGTTACGAAATGGACGGCACTGGCGTTCAAATCGCGCGCCGCGCTCTACGAAGGGACCTTCCGAAAGTATCACGGACTCGGGGACCACGATAAATACCTATCCCTCGCCGCCGGGGCGGCGGAGGAATTTATCACCGGCAGCGGTTACGGACTCTTCACCAACGGCAGCGAACCATACCGGGAGCTGTTCTATTCCGACGATGCCAAGCAGGAGGAGGTGATACTGGCGAGGCTCTACAACTTCGACGACCTGAACCTGTCGCACTCCATACAGTTCAACATCGAGAATAACCAGCAGAGTTTCACCCGCCGCTTTATGAACCACTATCTGATGGCGGACGGTACCCGGTTTACCGATATCCCGGGCCATGAAACCATGCCCTACACGGACGAAACGCAGGGCCGTGACCCGCGGATGGAGCAGACCGTGTTATGTCCCGGATACGTACAGGTAGGCGAGACCTCCGTTAGTCCGAATACCCTGCTTGCCCTTACGGGGTACCAGCCTATCAAATTCGTGAGCGATGCCTCGCGCGGGGGCGCATCGAAAGGGACCTCCGACTGGCCGCTGTTCCGTACGGCCGAGGTATATCTCAACTTTGCTGAAGCGAAGGCCGAGCTGGGGATTCTCACCCAGGACGACCTCGATAAGAGTGTCAACCTTCTGCGCGACCGCGCCGGTATGCCACGCATCGACATGGCCGACGCCAATAACGACCCGGACGCATATTTGCTCGCCTGCTATCCCAACGTTACTAAAGACGCGAATACGGGCATAATTCTCGAAATCCGCCGCGAGAGGACCGTGGAGCTGGTGATGGAGAACTTTCGACTGTGGGATATGCTCCGCTGGAGGGAAGGCGCACAGATGGTCAATGCCACCAATCCCTATTACGGGGTCTGGTTTCCCGGACCGGGAACCTACGATATGGACCTCGACGGACAGGACGACCTCGAACTCTATGTGGACGACCCGGTCGGCAATACCTCGACCCGCAAAAAGATAGGCTCGGACATTATACTCTCCGACGGCACTGCCGGTTATATTTGGGCTTATTCGGGCATAACCTATACTTGGAACGAAGAAAGGGATTATCTTTGGCCCATTCCCGCAGATGAACGGGTGCTCAGCGGCGGGATGCTGACCCAGAACCCCGGATGGTCCGACAGCACAAATTTCGATTAAAACGTAAAGAATGAAAAAGCTAATCCTTCTAATTCCGACCCTGTTTATTTTCAGCGCACCCGCCGTACATGGCTGGGGAAAGGTCGGGCAAGACGCCGTGGCATATATAGCCGAATGTAATCTGACTAAGAAGGCCCGGCGCAATGTGGAACGGTACCTCGACGGGCATTCGATAGTCTACTACTCAACGTGGATGGACGAGTACCGCAAGACACCCGAACACGACTATATGGACGGGTGGCACGTCGGATATGTCGACGAGGAGCTCCGTAACACCCCCGAAGTGTGGCGTGAACGGGGAGACTGCGTGAAGGAGATAACCGCGGCCATAGATCTGCTTCGCAGTTACCGGCAGCTCGACGATTCTCTCGTCAACCTCAACCTTAAGTTTATAATCCACCTTGCCGGTGATATGCACTGTCCGGTACATATAAAATATCCCGATACGCCGAATTTCCGGGTGAAGCTCAACGGACGGGATATGACTTACCATACCGTGTGGGATTCGGTGCTTATAGAGGCCTCCCACCGCTGGCACTACACAGAGTACCGGCACCAGTTGGACAGGTGGACTAAGGCGGAGCGCAAAGCCGTCGGGCAGGGTACTCCCGCCGACTGGTTCCATGAGAGCGCCGTGGATTGCCGGGTTATATACGAGTGGGCTTCTCCGGGAGAGGAGTTGGGTCAGGATTTTGTGAACCGTGCGCACGAACTTGCCGAACTCCAGATACTCAAAGCCGGTTACCGCCTTGCCGCCATTCTGAACGAGTTGTTCGGTTAATCTGGTACCTGACGATGGCCGTAACGGCCAACCGTCTAGAGGGGTCGCACCCCGGATAGTGTTTAAGCTGTCCGGGGTGCTTGGTTTTTTTGTGGGGGCTGTCATTCCGAGCGAAGCGAAGAATCAACATCGGTACTTATGTACCGGGACCTTGTCTGCCCCCTTCCGCCTCTGCTGGTGCGGGTAGCTGATTCTGGGGCCGACCGGTTACTTCCTCCGAATACTATTCTGTATATTATCCAAAAAAACCTACTTTTGTGGGAACTATCCTCCGGCAGCGCAGAAATGCCGGAGTTAATTCCCGGACCCGAAAATGAAGACATACTGGAGGCTGCTGGGCTTCGCCCGGCCTATCGGAAAATACGCTGTACCATATTTTTTCTACACTCTCCTGCACGCGTTTTTCAATCTGTTCAACTATGCGATGATAATTCCCATTCTGGACATCCTGTTCGGGAAGGACTCCATAGTTCAGGCGGTAACCGTCCGTCCGGAATTCTCCATGAGCACGGGTTATCTGAAGGAGATTATCAACTACTATATGTTCCGCCTCTACGGTGAGAATTACGACGTTATGCAGGTCCTGCTTCTTCTCGCGCTGGTCCTAATAACCTTCTCCTTTTTCAGCAACCTGTTCCGTTACCTCGGCCAGCGGACCGCCGAAATGATGAAGATAACAACGCTCGAACGGCTCCGCAATGCAGTGTTCGACAATGTGGTGGATTTGCAGGTGGGCTATTTTACCAACGAGCGCAAGGGGGATATTATAGCCAAAATCACCTCCGACGTGCAGGTGGTGCAGTTCTGTGTTACCAACACGCTTCAGGCGGTTTTCCGTGACCCGTTCCTGATTATATCGTTCATGTTGGGGATGCTGGTCATTTCGTGGCAGTTGACGGTATTCTCCGCCCTGTACCTCCCAGTGGTCGCACTGGTAATCGGGTACATCGTAAAGAAACTAAAGCGGAAAGCTACCGCCGGACAGGAGACCTATGCCGATATGGTTTCGGTTATCGACGAATCGGTGAACGGAATTAAAATGATAAAGGCTTACAACGACGGCGAGCATACCAAAGCGAAATTTTTCGAACGGAACCATACATTTTCACGTATCTCACGCTCGATAGCCCGCCGACAAATGCTTGGAAGCCCCATGAGCGAATTTTTGGGCATCACCGCCATGTCGGGGCTTTTACTCTATGGGGGTAAACTGTGCCTCGACCAGACAATGACGGGCAGCGAGTTCATCGCCTATCTCGCGATTTTTTCACAGATTACCCGGCCCCTGCGCTCCTTTACGGACGCCTTCGCCACCATCAACCAGGGGATAGCCGCCGGGGAGAGGGTGCTCGGCCTGCTGGATACGCACAGCGTGATACAGGAAGCTCCCGATGCGGTGGAGATGAAGGATTTCCGCGACCGGATAGAGTTCCGCAACGTGCGGTTCTCATACGGGACGAGGGAGGTGATTTGCGGAGTGGACATGACCATCTGCAAGGGTCAGACTGTGGCCCTTGTGGGCGGTTCGGGCGGCGGGAAGTCGACCCTGTCGGACCTCGTGGCCCGGTTCTACGATATCGACAGCGGTGTCATACTTATAGACGGGGTCGATATCCGGCAGTACACTCTGCGGTCGCTGCGCGACCACATCGGCGTGGTGTCTCAGGACACTGTGCTGTTCAACGATACCATAGAAGGAAATATCCGTATGGGCCGCCGTGATGCGACGCTCGATGAGATAATAGCGGCGGCGAAGGTTGCCAACGCCCACGACTTTATAATGGAGACCGAGTACGGGTACCAGACCAATATAGGCGACCGGGGTATGAAACTCTCGGGCGGGCAACGTCAGCGGTTGAGTATCGCCCGGGCCGTACTCAAAAACCCGGATATTCTGATTCTCGACGAGGCCACCTCGGCCCTCGACACCGAGAGCGAAAAACTGGTACAGGACGCCCTCGATACCCTTCTGGAGGGCCGTACTTCGATAGTGATAGCCCACCGGCTGAGTACCGTGGCCAATGCCGATATGATTTACGTTATCGAGCAGGGGCGTATCGCCGAGCAGGGGACCCACGCTGAACTGATAGGGCAGGATGGTATATACCACAAGCTTATCCGGATGCAGAATATGGGTTGATTTTGCCTGTTTTTAAAGCACTGCAATAAATCATTATATTTTCAGTACCCTCCCCGTCCGGGGTATGGTTTTACTCTGTTTTGATAACTTAATTAGTTTTCTACCCACTTCACGGTATACGAAGCCGATTCATAAAGAATTTTGCAACGTTTTCCTACGGTCTTTACCCTAATTACTAAAGAGCTGCTATCCGGTTCCAATCCGGGTTGTTTTTATTAAAAATACAAACCCAAACAGAGATTGTTTTTTAAAATTTAATTGGCCGGTGCAACATTTTTACCCCGGCCGGTATCTTTCAGGTACAAAGCTTTAGTATATCTTATTAAGTCCGGATTTAATATTTGTATAATTTAATTTATCTAAGTATGAAAGAATTGATATTCTACTCGGCTTTATTTATCACGGTATTCTTCGTGGCCTGCGACGACGGCGAAAACTTCTACGGTCCGATAGACGTTCCGGACGACAACCCCAAAAGTACAAACGAATACTTCCTCGCCAACCGCGAGGAAATGAAGCAAATCTTCACGGTCGATAATACCGACGGACCGGTGACCATAACCACCGACGGCGGAATCACCATCACTATCCAACCCCATACCTTTACCGTGGACGGCGAGCCGGTGGACGGCAACGTGGAGATAGAGCTTTACGAAATGCTTACCCTCAGTTCAATGGTACTCTCGGGTACAAATACCAACTATACCGGGACATGGTACGGCCAGCCGGGCTATTTCGCCACGGACGGATTCTTCCATATCAGCGCCACAGCAGCCGGTAAGGAGGTGGACGGCCGTCTGGCGCAGCCGCTCCGCGTAATGCTTCCGCGCAAGTTGAGCGAATCGGACTGGACCTTGCTGTGGCCCGCCACGGAAGAGGCCGGTGACGGCGGCGACCTGTTCGCATGGGAAGATCCCAGCAACGACTGGTGGGGCGGCGAGGCATGGCTTAACGAGGAATTCGAGTTCGAGTTCGAGTTCGAGTTCGACCTCGGTAACCTAGGGTGGTGCAACTGCGACCTGTTTCAGTACGGGCAGCATACGCTGACGGTTACCCTCACCGGTGAATACGGCCCGTTCACGAATTACCTAGCCGTGGATGGTGAAACCTATGTGTTCTTCGCAGCCAAGGGTTGCCCAGTGCTTGCACAACTATACACCATGGTGGACAGTTCGACCGTGCAGAGTTACGACCATAGCATGCCCGACGGGATAACCGGCCGCCTTTTTGCGTTCAGCATCCGGGACGGTGTATATACCTACGGCGAGAAAGAGATAACAATCGACGGCGATGTGTTCGAAACCATCGAAATGGAGACGGTCGAAAAGAAATATATCGACGGGCGCATCGCTTCTCTCGATACATATAAGTAGATTCGGATAGTGTGGGTTCGACCACAAAACTGCAAGTCCGGACAAGGGTCTAATCCTGTCCGGACTTTTCATAGTCGAGCACATTAGAAAATCCGCCCGTGTTTGTATAGTATATAGACTATTCCAACTGCGCTATCTGCTCCCGGATTGCGGCAATTTTGGCTTCGGCATCGTGTTTCTTTGCCATTTCATTGTCCACTACCTGTTTCGGGGCGTTACCGACGAACTTCTCGTTGCCGAGCTTTTTCATCACCGAAGAGAGGAACCCCTCATAATAGGTCAGTTCTTCGTTTAGCCGGGTAAGTTCCGCGTCACGGTCTATGGACCCGGTGACCGGGACGAAATACTGTGTGGTCTTAACTATAAAAGAGATCGCGCCCGAGGGTTTGTCCCTAACCTTCTCCACGCCCGACAGATTGGCCATTTTTACCAGCACCGGCTCATACTCTGCCGGATAATTCCCGTCGGCTATTACCAGCAGCGGCAGTTGTTCCCGGTTGGGGATATTCTTCTCCTTACGTATACCGCGAACGGCCGAGACCGCCTCCTGAACGCGGCCCACGCCCGCAATCAGTGCGGCGTCGGGCTCGCCGGCGGCGGGCAGGACGGACAGCATTATGCTGGCCCCTTCCCTGCGCGGGCGGATATGCTGCCATATCTCCTCGCTGATAAACGGCATAAACGGATGGAGTATCAGTAGCAGCCGTTCGAGTATTTCTTTGGTATTTTCGAGTGTTACGGGGTCGATACCTTCGCCGTAAGGCGGTTTTATCATTTCGAGGTACCAGCCCGAGAAGTCGTCCCAGAACAGCTTGTAGGTCTTCATCAGGGCTTCTGAAATGCGGTATGACGCGAAATCGGCCTCGATGTCCCGCTGCGCTTCGGCCATCACAGAGCCGAACCACTCCACGGCGATTCGGCTGCTCTCGGGTTGGGGTGTGGAGGGGTTGCATTTCCATGAGTCAACAAGCCGGTATGAGTTCCAAATCTTGTTGCCGAAATTGCGGCCCTGCTCGCAGAGCGCCTCGTCGAACATAAGGTCGTTGCCGGCCGACGAGCAGAGCAGCATCGCCACCCGCACTCCGTCAGCTCCGTACTGAGAAATCAGGTCCAGCGGGTCGGGCGAGTTGCCGAGCTGCTTGGACATCTTGCGCCTCTGCTTGTCGCGCACCAGGCCGGTGAAGTAGACGTCCCCGAACGGCTTTTCGCCACGGTACTCATATCCAACCATAATCATCCGGGCCACCCAGAAGAAAATTATATCCGGGGCGGTTACAAGAACGCTGGTCGGGTAGTAGTAATTTATATCCTTATTGTCCGGATACCGGATACCGTCGAATACCGATATAGGCCAAAGCCACGAGCTGAACCACGTATCGAGTGCATCCGGGTCACGGCGCAGATCTGCGGCCGTAAGGGCCGGGTTGCCGCTCTTTTCACGGGCCATATCCAGAGCCTGTTCCGGAGTTTCGGCAACCACATACCCGCCTTCGGGCAGATAATAGGCCGGTATCTGCTGGCCCCACCAGAGTTGGCGCGAAATACACCAGTCCTTGATGTTCTCCATCCAGTGGCGGTAAGTATTGCGGAACTTGGCCGGGAAGAACTTTATCTCCTCCTCCATCACAGCGCGCAGGGCGGGAGTAATCAGTTCCTCCATCCGGAGCCACCACTGCATCGACAGTTTAGGCTCGATAGGTACACCGGTCCGCTCCGAACAGCCTACCTTGTTAGTGTAGGTCTCCACCTTCTCCAAAAGGCCCGCCCTTTTCAGGTCGACTTCAATCGCATCCCGCAATTCGAAACGGTCCATACCTTCGTAGATGCCTACGCGGCCGTTTATCGTACCGTCGTCGTTAAATATATCGATGGCCTCGAGGTTATATTTCTCGCCGAGCATATAGTCGTTGACGTCGTGGGCCGGGGTTACTTTAAGCGCTCCGGTACCGAACTCCATATCCACATAGTCGTCCATGATTACGGGCACCGCGCGGCCGACCAGCGGCACGATTACCTTTTTTCCCGCAAGTGAAGCGTACCGCTCGTCGTTCGGGTTAACGCACAGCGCCGTGTCGCCGAGGATGGTTTCAGGCCGCGTTGTGGCCACCGTTACGTATCCGTCGCCGCCCTCTATCATATAGCGCAGGTAGTAGAGTTTACCCTGCATCTCCTTGTAAATCACCTCCTCGTCCGACAGGGCGGTAAGGGCTTTCGGGTCCCAGTTCACCATCCGCACACCACGGTAAATCAATCCCTTATTGTAGAGGTCGACGAAAACCTTGATAACGCTCTCCGACCGCGGCTGGTCCATAGTGAAGCAGGTGCGGTCCCAGTCGCACGATGCGCCCAGCTTGCGGAGCTGTTGCAGAATTATCCCGCCGTGCTCTTCGGTCCACTCCCATGCGTGGCGCAGGAACTCTTCCCGGGTCAAGGACGATTTTTCAATTCCCCGCTTCTTCAGCCGGGCCACCACCTTGGCCTCCGTGGCGATGGAGGCGTGGTCGGTACCCGGTACCCAGCAGGCGTTCTTTCCGGCCATTCGGGCACGGCGAATCAGCACGTCCTGTATGGTATTGTTGAGCATGTGGCCCATGTGGAGTATCCCGGTCACGTTTGGTGGGGGAATTACGATTGTATAGGGTTCCCGCTCATCCGGCTCCGAATGGAACAGGTTCTGCTCCATCCAGTAGTCGTACCATTTCTGTTCGATATCCGAGGGTGTATATTTGTCAGCTAAGGCCATATTTATCGAGAATTTACTTAAATTCGGGTTCAGGTTCGGCGCATGACAAAACGCCTGCCGGGGATAGGTCTCCGTGACATCCGGTCCGCTATACGGACAGGGTTTTATGCTGAAAAGCTGTCATATTGTCAAAAAAGAGCCTCCCGGGGCGATTTGCATTCGATTTGTAAAGATAGGATTTTGCCGTGAGTTTGGTATACCCGGCCCGGACAATTTTAACGGTAGCCCGCCCGTTTTATTATAGCAAACAAATCATTGAAAGGTAATCGGGCGAAGGGCCTTGTGCGGTTTGATATTATCCCTGTTAAAGATTACCTTTGCAGCCAGTAAAGACAGTTATGAGTAAAAAAAGCAAAATAGAAGAAGAATTTTCAGGTATCTCGGACATGCTCGAGAGCAGGCATCAGGTCATACCCATTGTGACCGGCGACGAGGACGACGTTCTGGAGAACGTGTTGGTTCCCGACGTGTTGCCTATTCTTACCCTGCGCAGTTCGGTGCTGTTCCCCGGGGCCATTACGCCCATTACTGTGGGACGCGAAAAGAGCATGAAGCTGGTCCGGGAGGTCGAAAGCGGCGGCGGTGTGCTGGGAGCGGTGCTCCAGCGCGAGGCCGACGTGGAGAACCCCGGTCCGGAAGACATTTATAAAATAGGTACGGCAGCCCGTATACTAAAGATACTCGAAATGCCCAACGGTAACCTTACGGTTATCCTGCACGGCCTCGAGAAGATAGAAATAAAGGGTATCATAGCTTCCGAGCCTTATTTTAAGGCCTCGATTAATCCGTTGAAAGATACATCACCCGATAAGGATAGTATAGAGTTCGAAGCACTCGTGGATTCTATCCGCGACGTGGCGCTGAACATTATCAACATATCCCCGTCGATGCCCAAGGAGGCGACCTTCGCAATCAAGAATATCGACAGTAAAAGGGGGCTGATTAACTTTATCTGCTCTAATCTGGACCTGGAGGATGCCGACCGGCAGCACCTGCTGGAGGCACCCGGCCTTTTGGCCCGTGCCCGAAGGCTGCTCGAAATCCTTGTGAAGGAGCAGCAGTTGGTGGAGCTGAAGAGCGAGATACAGGGCAAGGTCAAACGTGACCTCGACCAGCAGCAGCGCGAGTATTACCTCCAGCAGCAGATACGCACCATTCAGGAGGAACTCGGGGGCGACCCCGCCGAGAGCGATATTGCCGACCTGCGCAAGAGAGCGGCCGAAAAGAAATGGAGCAAAGAGGTGTCCGAGACTTTCGAAAAGGAGGTCAGCAAACTCGAAAGGCTCAACCCGGCCATCGCCGAGTACTCGGTGCAGATGACCTACCTGAACCTGATGCTCGACCTGCCGTGGGACGACTGTATGCAGGATAATCTCGATCTGAACCATGCCCGTAAGCAGCTCGACGACGACCATTTCGGTCTGGACGAGGTTAAAGAGCGCATACTGGAACACCTTGCCATTATAAAGCTGAAAGGCGACCTGAAATCGCCTATTATTTGCCTTTACGGCCCTCCGGGAGTGGGTAAGACCTCCCTCGGGAAATCGGTAGCCGCGGCGCTCGACCGTAAGTTCGGCCGAATCTCGCTCGGCGGCCTGCACGACGAGGCTGAAATCCGCGGCCACAGGCGCACCTACATAGGCGCCATGCCCGGCCGTATTATACAGACAATCAAGAAGTGCGGTTCGTCGAACCCGGTGATAATCCTCGACGAAGTAGACAAGGTAGGCGTGGGTAACCACGGCGATCCGGCATCGGCCCTGCTCGAGGTGCTCGACCCGGAGCAGAACACCACATTCCACGATAACTACCTCGATTTGGAATACGACCTGTCGAAGGTGCTATTTATAGCCACTGCCAACAATATCAACAACGTAAGCCCGGCCCTGCGCGACCGTATGGAGATGATAAACATAGCAGGGTACGTAATGGAGGAGAAGGTGAAGATAGGGCTCGACCACCTTCTGCCGAAACAGCTCGAAGCACACGGTGTCCCGGCCGAGAGCCTGACCGTCTCCCGTGATATTATGGAGAAGATAATCAGTGAGTACACGCGTGAATCGGGCGTGAGGACGCTGGATAAGAATCTGGCCAAGCTGGTGCGCCATCGGGCGAAGAATATCGGTTTCGAAGAGAAGTTCACCCCGGCGCTCTCGGCCGAAGATGTGGAACGTATTCTGGGTCTGCCCAAGTTCCGCAACGAGCAGTACGAAGTGGGCGGAATGACCGGCGTTGTTACGGGTTTGGCATGGACCGAGGTGGGCGGCGATATCCTCTATGTGGAATCGGTGCTCACCCCCGGCAAAGGGAACCTCTGCCTGACGGGGAACCTGGGCGATGTGATGAAGGAGTCGGCAACCATCGCCTATGAATGGGTAAAGGCCAATTACGAGAAGCTGGGTATAGATAAGGAGATATTTACTCAATACGATATAAATATCCACGTTCCCGAAGGGGCCATACCGAAGGACGGGCCGAGCGCCGGAATTACTATGGTGACCTCGATAGTCTCCACGTTCACCGGCAAGAAGGTGAAGGAACGTATCGCCATGACGGGCGAGACCACCCTGCGCGGGCGAGTGATGCCCGTGGGCGGTATAAAGGAGAAGATTCTGGCCGCCCGCCGCGCCGGTATCCACGAGCTGGTGCTGAGCGAGGACAACCGTAAGGATATTGCCGAGATAAAACCCGAATATATCGAGGGGCTAAATTTCCACTACGTAAATACCAACAACGACGTACTGGGGCTTGCGTTGATGAACTGACGCGGTTGAAAATAAATAAGGAACGGGACCCTTTTGGTATGGGTCCCGTTTTGTTTTGTAGAAAGGGTTACTGTGCCACGGTTTTTTATAGTATTATATATAGCTGTTCGCAGACGTGCATCCTGCCGGTATTGTAATGATAACCCACGGTTGCTCGGAACTCCCGGGTAAAGATGTTGTAGTATTGAGTATTCAATAAATAATTGTATATTATGGTGTGTTTGCCGAAATCAAAGAGCGGGCATATAAAATTTTATAGTTATGAAAAAATTCATTATTATCGCAACGGCATTATTATTTTTTACAGCATTCGGCTACCGTGCTAACGGAAGTGAACCGCAACAAATCGTTATAGAGGAGGTATCACCCGAATCGCTCGACGTTACGGCTGCGGCCGTAGCAAGTATACAAGGACCTACGGAAGTAGCCGTAGGGGTAGATTATGTATACGATGCAACTTCTGAATTAGGTTTCCATTCCTGGAGCGGTGGAGGTGGAGTCTCTATTAAAAATATCCAAAATAGCGGTTATTATCATTCAACTGCAACCATAACATTCCAAAAGGTTGGAACCTTCCGGATTGGTTATGGTGATGCATCTCTGAGTGTTACTGCGATCCGTATGCCTGTGGAATTTTAAAAATTGGAATTAATGCTTCTCCTTCCGGTCGAAAGCGCCATCCTCGGTGTAGTATTTCCACGTGCCCCGGGGTTGGCCTTTTGAGTATTTGCCACGTAGCCGAAGGGCGCCGTTCGGGTGGAACTCGCGGTAACGGCCGTGGCGTTTTCCTTCCTTTACTTCCGATTCGCTGAGCAGGGTGCCGTCCTCGTAATATTCCCGCAGGACATTGCCTTCGAACTTCTCCACGTAAAAACGTTTAAGTTCGCTCATCAGTTCCTTTTCGCTCTGGTCGCGCTCCTCGGTCGCCGGGTCGTCCGGTTCCTCTTCAGCGTGGATTGGTGCGGTTTCAAAGGCATAAGGGGCATGTTCAATTACGGCGTTGAGGGATACCTTGCCTTTTTCGTCCGATATCTGGAGAGTAGCCCGGGGGAAACCGTACAGGACGTGGCGATTGGCCTGTATGTCGTTCCAAGTCTGCGGGGAAAGCATTCCCCGCAGTTGTGGGTAGAACTTATGGGTATCCACGTATGCGAAAAAGGTCGAGGTAGACGAAGCCCGGGACAAGGCCTTCTTAAAATCGGGGTCGTTTTTTAGCAGGTTTTTCTGCTCGATATCCTCCACGAACGAGAGCAGCGAGGCAGCCGACATGCTGAATACCACGTAATCGTTCACATAAGTGTAGTATGGAGTTTCGAACCGGTCGAACAGTTTGCCGAAAAATAGGCGGAAAAAACCCTTCATCTCCACATAATTGATATCGTAGCCCTTATAATTCACACTACTGATGCGAATGGGCGAGTGTCCGCGAATCCGTTTCTCTATGTGGGCCATGCTTTTACGGGCCTCGCGGATACTGCAGGCGCGGACAGCCAGCAGCATCTCGGGTTGCTGGCCCAGCAGTCCGGGTTCCAACTGGATATAGGCGAATTCCCCTGCCATCCATCCCAGAAAATCGTCCTCGAGTGATATACCGAAATATTTTTCAAGCCGCTCTCGCATCCTTACATATTCGGCGTAACCCGCCGGGTCGTTAGCCTCCATAGCCTGTTCGAGCGAGCGGACGAACACCGCCGCGTTGTCGAACCCGATATCGGCGAACAGGGCGGTGCGGGCGGGCAGGATATCCTGCGCCCTTATCCGGCTGCGACCAGAACCGAGCAGGGCGGCCACATATGGGTCGGCCACATCCTTCATCATGGTATACCCCTTCAGCTCGATCTTCTCACTGCTCGAATCCATCCACATACCGGCGAACTCCATCGAGTTGAAAACGGAAGCCAGTGTCTCGTCGATACTGCCCAGATAGATGGAGAGAAATTCTGGTAGACAGGAATAGTTGAGAAATATACGGTATAGGCCCCGGCCGCCGACCAGTTTCTCCACTTCGAGGAACGAATATTCCAACCCGATATGCGGTTTTTCCCGCTCGTCGATAGCGGCATGGACAAGAGCCGGGGAGTACGATGCGGCGAAGTGGTTATCCACGAATGCGCAGTATAGAACGTCGCCAGATGCGGCGTCCTTCATTTCGAGTATATTGATACCGTTATATTTTCGGCGCGTCACGTCGTTACCGGCCAGTTTGAGCAGGTTCTCGACCTGGTCCTTGAGCATTTCGAGTTTCGAAGCCTTCCTGAGGTCGACCACTATGAGGAAATCGAAATCGCGTGTGCGGGTTTTGTGGAGCAAGATGGTCATGTCCCGTTTGCCCACGAGCGACAGCAGGGTTTTATTATTGCGTATAGTGGAGTCGAGGGCGTTGATTGTCTCGGTCATTTCGGCCAGCGACGGAGCCTGCATCAGCCGCTTCCACGGGTCGCTCGAGCTGAAACGCTGCCAGTCCCTCACCGGTTCTGACGACTGGATAATAACTGCCGCGTCGGGCGGCACGAGGTATATCTGCCGCAGGTTACGGTCGGGCGTGACGTAAAGCCGTACAACAGAAAAGGCCAGCCAGCCCAGCAGAAGGATGCCCAGTACGGCGAATATCCGGCCGATGCCGAATTTTCTTCCGCTATTTTTTTGCTTGCCTCCCTGAATTTTATTTTTATTGCTCCGGGCATTCCCGCCCGGCGGGATACCGCAGGAGTCCGGAAGTATATCCGTACCGATATCTGAGGGTTGGTGGTCGTATAGCGGGGTCTGAAGGTCCGTACCGGCCGGTTCCGGCCGGGGATGGCTTTGAGCCGTGGTGTCGTTTCCATCGTCCGGAATGCCGTGGGTTAAGTCGCCGTTTATCATGTCTGGGTCGGTGTAGGGATTGCGGTACTGTATTAGGAACGCTGAGCCCAGCATCCTTGAGCTATGCCGACGCGCTTCCTACATTTTACAAATATATGGAATAATATATCATCATAATATGTTCAGGCGGCGAGATAAATATGAATTCTTCACTGCATTCGGAATGACCCATTATATGTCATCCTGAGGAGTGAAGCGAGGAAGGATCTTTTATTGTATTCGATATAAGCAATAGATTCTTCACTACGTTCAGAATGACATACTAAAATAAATTCTTCACAACGTTCAGAATGAGATATTATAATAAATTTAACACTGCGTTAACAATGACGCTATATATTATATGTCATACTGAGGGTGAAGTGGCTAATGATCTTCCACTACTCCATCCCTCCGCCGAGGGCACGGTAGAGCGTGACGCTGTACTGGAGCTGCTCGAGCCGGTCGCTGACCTGATTGAGCTGGGCCGACAGGAGGTCCTGCTTGGCGGTCAGGACCTCTGTGTAGGTCGCCTCCCCGGCCCGGAGAAGTTGCTCGGTGTAATATACGGCTGTCTCGAGGGCTTCTATTTGTTTCTCGCGTGTGGGGTTCTTACTTAGCGACGAGCGGTAAGAATAGAGGATGTTCGATACCTCCTCGGCCGCCTGGAGGACGGTGCTTTCGAAATTCAGCAGCGCCTGTAATTGCGATTCCCGTGCCGATTCGTATGCCGAACGGAGCTGCCGCCCGGCGAATATGGGCTGGGCGAGTCCGCCTATCAGGTTGACGATAAGGTTCTCGGGCTTGAAGAACCCCGAGAGGGTGGTGGCGGTAAGCCCTATGGACGAGCCGCTCGATGTGCCGCCGCCCAAAGTGAGTGACGGGTACATTGCCGCCCGTGCCGCCCCGGCCAACTCCCACTGTTGGCGGAACTGCTGTTCGGCCTCGGCTACGTCCGGACGGCGGGCCAGCGATAGCATGGGCAGGCCGTGGGCGAATGTGGTATCGGCATGCTGAAGGTCTATCGAGGTGCGCTCTATGGAGCCGGGCATCCGACCGAGCAGGACCGACAGCGAATTTTCGGTCTGCCGGATATTTGCTTCGAGGTCAGGTATGGTCACAACGGCGCTGTAATATGCAGCAAGGCTCTGCTGTACTGCCGCACCGGTCTGTTCACCGGCCTTCATAAGGGCCTCCATGGTGCGAACCGTCTGGTCGAGCACCCCGGCCGTGTTGCGGGTTATTTCCAACTGGCGGTCGAGGGCCAGCAGGGAGTAGTACGATGTGGCTATATTGGCTATCAGCGATGTGGTTACGAGGTTTGCGTACTCCACGCTTGCCAGATAGGCGGCATATTGTGCGCGGTTCTGGCGCGACAGTTTGCCCCATATATCGGCCTCCCACGATACGACTGCGGCAAGGGTGTAGTCGTTTGCCTTATAACCGAATACGTTTTTGCCTTCTGTGCCGATGCTGGTGCGGGTGTGGGTAGCCTGCGCGGCAAGCGATACCTGCGGGAAGAATGCCGCCCGCGTCGCCGCAAGGCTGGCTTCGGCCTGCCGGATGGCGCTTACGGCCGATTCGAGGTCGAGGTTGCCCTCGATACCTTCCTCTATAAGCGAGACCAGCACCGGGTCGTTGAAATATGCCCTCCACGGTATATCGGCGATGGTGGCCATATCGAGGTTGCCGTCACGGAAATAACTCTCGGGCGAGACCTTAACGCTCTCGTAACTATTCCGAACCGAGCAGCCCTGCCAAGTCAGTATGGCCACGGTTAAAAGTATATGTGTCGGTTTCATTTTCATAACACTTCTTGTTTAGCACACGGGCCGCCGGGCAGGGCAGTCGTCCGGAGACTCTCCGGTACTCTCTTCGCCCTCCGTTGCGGGGACTTCCGGGCCGTCTTGCGACCCCGGAAGTACCGTGGTGGGGCACGTTTCCGGGAGTTGTGAACGGTGGACCGTACCAGGAATTTCCGCACTGTCCGCAAGTTCCGTGTCTGCGCTTATCCCGTCGGGAGCCGCACTATTACCGTTATCCCTGCCGGACCTTTCCGAGGCAGCGTCGGGGCCGCAATTGGTAACACCGTTACTCCCGGCTCCCGGATGCGTACCTGCGGCATCCCCGCCGCCTTCATCCTCACCGTCAGCGCGCCGCGACTTCCCGCTTATCCTCTCCTGAAGCCCCTGGAACAGTACGAAAAGCATCGGGATAACGAACACTCCTACGAGGGTTCCGAACAGCATCCCGCCGATGGCGCTCAGTCCTATGGAGCGGTTACCCACCGCCCCGGCGCCCGATGCCATCGCGAGCGGCAGAAGGCCGAAAATAAAGGCGAACGAGGTCATCAGGATGGGCCGTAGCCTTGCCACGGCGCCGCTCATGGCCGCTTCGGTAATGCTCATTCCCTGCTGGCGCCGCTGTACGGCATACTCCACAATCAGGATCGCGTTCTTCGACAGCAGCCCGATAAGCATTACCAGCGATATCTGTACGTAGGTATTATTTACAATCTGCGAACCCATCATCAGGCCGCCGTAGATGAAGATAAATATCCCGGCCAACCCCACCGGCAGCGACAGTATAACGGCCAGCGGCAGTATATAACTCTCGTAGAGGGCCGACAGCAGCAGATAGACGAACACGAGGCACAGCAGAAATATCAGTGTACTCTGGCTCGAGGTATTGGCCTCCTCGCGTGAGATACCGGAAAACTCGTACGAATACCCGTCCGGAAGGCTGGCGGACTCCTGCTCCACCAGTGCGAGAATATCACCCGACGAGGTGTTGTTCGGAATGATGGTAATATCTATGGACGAGTAGAGGTTGAACCGGGTCAGCGATTGGGGGCCGGTGACGTTGCTGACGGTGATAAATTCCGTTATCGGTGCAGCCTCCCCAGTCGAGGTTACCACATACATGCCGTTGAGGTCCTCGACCGTCTCGCGGTACTGCGGCGCGGCTTGCAGCATCACGCGGAACTGTTTGCCGTAAATATTGAAGTTCGACCCGTAATAGCTGCCGATAAAGGTCTGGAGCGTGGACATTATATCGGACAGCGTCAGGCCGGCGTCTTTCACCTTGGCCATATCCACCTCGATAAGCCGTTGCGGGAAATTGGGGTTGAAGGTGGTGATGGCCTGCAACACTTCCGGGCGGGAGTTTAATCGGCCGATAAACTGCTCGGCCACCTCGTAGAATTTATTAATATCGCCGCCCGTGCGGTCTTCCAGTTCGAGCGTTACGCCGTTGCTGAGTCCGAATCCCTGTATGGTGGGCGACCCGAAAAACAGGAACGTGGCGTCTTTTATACCGGCGGTCTGGCGCGTCATGGAAGCTACGACGTCGTTCATCGACACGTCGCGGTCTTCCCACGGGTCGAGTTTCATAACGAGAGTACCATAGGAGCTGCCTATCCCGCTGGTGAAGTTGACCCCGGTTATATTTGCTACCTCCTTAACGCCCTCCATCGAGCGGGCGATATCGAATACCTGCCGCATAACGGTATCGGTACGCTCCATCGACGAACCCGGGGGAAGAGTTACCGTACCGAGCACCGTCCCGCTGTCCTCCTGCGGGATAAACCCGGAGGGAATGGTCCGCATCAGAAAGAATAGTACCAGGGCGAATGTAGCAATAATGGCTACCGGAATCCACCTGTGACGCCGCTGTTCGAAGAACGAGAGCACCGACCTGTACTTTGCCACAAGAGCGCCGTATCCCTTATTGAAATAGTAATAAAACCGTTTGAGAAATCCTTTATGCTCGTGTTCTTCATCCTTCGGTCGGAGGAACAGTGCGCAGAGCGCCGGGCTGAGGGTCAGTGCGTTTACAGCCGAGATAAAGATAGCGATGGCGAGCGTAAGCCCGAACTGCTTGAAGAATATCCCGCTCGTCCCACCGATAAAACTGACGGGGATAAATACAGCCGCCATAATGAGCGTTATGGAAATGATGGCCGGTGCTATCTCCCCCATAGCCGTAAGGGTGGCTTTGCGCGGACTCCTTTCGCCCTCGTCCAGCTGGGCGTGCACGGCCTCGACCACCACGATGGCGTCGTCCACCACGATTCCGATGGCAAGGATAAGGGCGAAAAGCGTCAAGAGGTTCACCGAGAAGCCGAACACCTCAAGAAAGAAAAACGTACCCACGATAGCCACCGGCACGGCGATAGCCGGTATGAGGGTCGACCGCCAGTCCTGAAGAAAGACGAACACCACGATAAAAACGAGTATGAAGGCCTCGAACAGTGTGTGTAAAACCTTGTTTATCGAAGCGCTTAGGAATTCGCTGGCGTCGACCATGTATTCGTATCTGATGCCCGGCGGAAAGTTCTTCGCCGCCGCCTCCAGTTCTTTCTTGACGTTCTCGATGACCTGCTGGGCGTTGGACCCGGCCGTCTGGCTGACCGAAATCGTAACAGCCTCGTAGTCGCCCAGCTTCGATTCGATTGTATAGTTGAGCGAGCCGAGCTCCACGTCGGCTATATCCCTCATGCGGAGTACCTGACCGTCGGCCGAACGCAGGATAATGTCGCCGAAATCCTCAGCGGTCGAGAGGCGGCCGGTGTATTTGAGGGTATATTGAAACGCCTGGTCGCCCTGCTGGCCGAGTTCGCCCGGAGCGGCCTCGATATTCTGGTCCTGAAGAGCGGCCAGCACTTCCGTCGCGCTTATCCCATATACGGCCATCACATCGGGCTTTAGCCATATCCTCATGGAATAGTCTTTGGCCCCGTAAACATTGGCGTCGCCCACGCCGTGGACACGTTTTATCTGCGGCAGGATATTGATATTGGCGTAGTTCTGGATGAACTGCCCGTCGTAATCCGGGTTCTCGGAATATAGGAATATCATCAGCAGGGTGCTGGTCTGGCTCTTGCGTACGATGACCCCGGTCTGCACCACCTCTGCAGGCAGCAGCGAGGAGGCCTGCGAAGTGAGGTTCTGGACGTTTACCGCGGCGATGTCCGGGTCGGTTCCCTGCTCGAAGAAAACCTGTATGGTCGCCGAACCGGAGTTTGACGCAGTCGATGTGATATAGGTCATACCTTCCACACCGTTAATCTGCTCTTCGAGCGGCACGATAACGCTGGTCATCACCGTTTCCGCATCGGCTCCGCTGTACGTTGCAGATACCTGCACGGTGGGGGGCGCGATGTCCGGATACTGTTCCACCGGCAGCGATACCAGCCCGATAAGCCCCAGCACCACGATGATGATGGAGATAACAGTCGAAAGTACGGGTCTGTCTATAAATGTTTTAAGCATCCGGTAATGTGAGTTTTTCTGAGCTATATGCGGTAGGTGCGGTCGTCTTATGGAATACTACCGCTCCGTGCGGTGGGACCATCGGCCGGTTATCCGGCTATTTGCGGCTCCTTTCCGCCGTGGCGGACCGGGAGTTCCCTCCGGAGGTCTGTCCCGTCTCCAACCCGGAGGGGGGTGTCGTCACTGAGCCGGTGGTTTGCGCCGTAACCGACCCGGCGGGCAGGCTGTCCCGGGCGGGTGGAGTGAGAGAAATCTTGGAGCCGTTGTGGAGTGTGGCTACTCCGTCGGTAACTATTCTGTCACCTTCCTGCAAACCTTCGGTTACGGCATACGTCTGACCGTCCGGCAGCGCCTCCACGGTAATTATGGCCTGCACTACCGAGTCACCCTGTACTTTGTATACGAGAGTCTTGTCGAGCTGCGAGAACGTAGCCCGCTGGGGGATTGTAAATACGTCGTGGACGGTATCGGGCACGGTCACCTTGCCGCTGGTTCCGCTGCGTAGTGTTCCGTCGGGATTTGGAAATTCGGCCCGGAGGCTGGCCGACCCGGTCGCAGTGTTGACTACCCCCGAGATGGTCTCTATTCTGCCCGTAAAAGGATATACCGATCCGTCCGCCAACGTGAGGGTCACCTCGGGCATATTGTCTATCTTCTCCTGCTGGGTGTCTCCGTCGTACCGGCCGAGCAGTTCGAGAAGCTCCTTTTCGTTGAGCGAAAAATAGGCGTATACGTTGGCGATGTTGGCGACAGTGGTGAGGACCGTGGCGCTCGTTACGAGGCTTCCCTGCCGGTAGGGTATCTCGCCCACCACCCCGTCCACCGGGCTGGTGACCGTGGCCCATCCCATCGTGGTACGGGCCTGCTGCAGGGTGGCCTGCGCGGACTGGAGCGACGCGAGGGCCGATTCGTACTGGTTGCGGTAGGTTTCGAGCTGTACGTTGCTGATGATATTCTGCTCGGCGAGGGGCTGCATCCGGTTGACGTTGAGCTGGGCCGTGTTGAGGTTGGCCTCGGCGGTGGTGACGGACGCCTGGGCGCTTTGAAGTCCCTGCACAGCCGATGGTGAGTCGATAGAGAACAGGGGCTGGCCCTTCTTTACCACCGCTCCTTCATCTACGAATATACGTTGGATATATCCGTCCAGCCGCGGCATTATGTCGATATCTTCCTGCCCGCGGATTGTGGCGGGAAAGACCTGAGCGAGGGTAGCGTCCCCTTCGTGCACCACCGCCGTCGGGTAGTACTGCGGTGGTGCCTGTTGCTGCTGTCCGGCCGCCTGTTTCTTTTTCGAACCGCATCCGGCCGCCACCGTTCCAGCAAGCAGTACCGCTGCAACGCACCTTATTAACCTGTTTGCCATTATGCTGAGTTTTACCGGACACCACATAGCAAATTGTATGCAAAACAGAGTACGGTGCGGTGTTCTGTATTCCGCCCCCGTTTTTTCAAATATCAACAAATGTTATTAAGTTTTTGATAGTTTTATCCGTCACTGGAAAATCCGTTCCACCTATTTCTCGTATCTTCGCCGAACGGGGGGGGGAAGATACGGACGCTTCCGGCCTGCGG
>JAJBVT010000069.1 GCA_020859685.1 Rikenellaceae bacterium | reverse complement strand
GATATATATATTGGGGTATATATTAAATTAAATTTTTATATTTGCCTTTAATTATAATTTTCCCGGATAATACCGGTTCCGGGAGGAAATAGGATATGACCACACTCAAAGAATTTTTCAACCGCCACGAGGACGATGTAGCGAAAGGCATTTCGCACAAGAACAACCTTATCAAGAGGAACATCATCGCGTACATGGCGGTGAACGGGGAATGTACGCTCGCCGAACTATCCAAGGAGCTGCATATAAGTATCCCGACCATCACCAAGCTGGTAGGCGATTTGGTTGCGGAGGATATCGTTACGGACAACGGTAAGGTGGAAACTCCCGGCGGCCGCAGGCCGAATATTTTCGGTCTCGCCAATTCGGCTATCTACTTCGTGGGTGTGGATATCAGCCGCGACAGGATTCATTACGTAATTACCGATCTGAAGAACAATATTATAAAGACCGAAACCGAGCAGGATTTCGAACTGGCGGACAACAACAAATCGCTGGAGCGAATCTGTCTCGGAATCGAGCGGTTCATCGCCGGCAGCGGAATCGACGCGAGCAAGATACTGGGGATGGGCGTCTGTATCGCGGGCCGGGTAAACCCGGTAACGGGGTGCAGCTACAAATATTTCACCTCGACCGAACAACCCCTCAGGGAGATTATCGAGAAGCGGGTCGGCATCCGCGTACTGCTGGAGAACGACACCCGCGCGTGGTGCTATGCGGAGTATTTCTCGGGCAACATCCGTGACGAGAAAAACATGATATACCTCCACCTGGGCCGCGGTGTGGCCATCGGGGTGATTATGGACGGGAAGCTCTACTACGGCAAGAGCGGGTTCGCGGGGGAGTTCGGCCATACGCCTTTCTTCGAGAACGAGATTATATGCGCGTGCGGTAAAAAAGGGTGCCTGGAGACTGAAGTTTCCGGCATAGCACTCGAAAAGAAGATAGGCTCGATAATAGAGAGGGGGGTCAATACCGTCCTGCGCGACAAACACTCGGAAGGAGAAACCATCCATATAGACGACATTATCGAGGCCGCCAAGAACGACGACACGCTCTGCATCGAGCTAATCGAGGAGGCGGGTGAGAAGATTGGCAAGAGTGTTGCTTTTCTGATAAACATTTTCAATCCGGAACTTGTTATCGTGGGAGGAAACCTGTCGCGTGCGGGGGATTACGTAATGCTTCCCATGAAGGCCGCGACCAATAAATACTCACTGAACCTCGTCTACAAGGATACGAAATTCCGCCTCTCGCAAATGGACCAGAACGCCGGTGCACTGGGAGCGGCAATGCTCATAAGGAACAATATAATAGGACTCTGAAAATGACCAATCTGCTGGAATCGGATATCGTGAGGCTGAGGGCGCTGGAACCCGAGGACGTAGACATACTCTATAAATGGAAGAACGATACCAACGTATGGAAGGTCAGTAATACCGTAGCACCTTTTTCGCGGCATATACTGAGGCAGTTTATCGACGCACAGAAATACGATATTTTCGAGACGCGCCAGTTGCGCCTAATAATAGAGGAGAAGCAGGAGGACCGGCCGGTGGGCTGTATCGACCTTTTCAATATCGACCCGTATAACCTTCGGGCCGGGGTGGGCGTGCTGATTTATGACAAGAAGGACAAGTGCCAGAGCTATGCCTCTAACGCATTGCAGATATTAATACGGTACAGTTTCATGATACTGAACCTAAACCAGTTGTACTGCAATATCCTGTTCGACAACACGGACAGTATACACCTTTTCCGCAGTAAGGGGTTCCTGACGGTAGGTGTCAAACGCGAATGGGTGAGGACCACGGCCGGATGGCTGGACGAATACCTGATGCAGCTTCTGAACCCTAAAAAAATGTAATTCCGTATCTTAAGCTTTGGGGAAAGCTTTTCGATAACCGTTTTTTGATTTTTGCACCCGGCCGCCCGTCGATCTTTCGGCAGGCGGCCGTTCTTTTGTTGTGGTGCGGTGCAGCGGCCCGGTTGTAAAATGTCCCGAATTGCCGGAGTCACCTGTTACCCGTTGCCCGGGTAGCGGAAATTTTTATCTGCACGCCGGAATTATACTTATACGCTGTCGGGCGTAATTGACGGTATCAATTGAACTTATTTTTGTATTTTTGTAATGTCTCGTAAAATTATCGATAATGAATTTTCTCTTCCGGATAGCTATTTATGCAGCCCTTGCGGGTCTTCTGGCATGCTCGTCGGACAACGAACCGGAATACGATAACCAACCGGGGCAGAATTTCGACCGCTACGGGGTTGCCACATGGGACAACCCGGAGGACTTTCTGGTACGCAGGTACTACACCCTCGTGGATACCTTCACGGTCAAGCAGCCGGTCGTGTCGGTTGTTATAAAAGCCACTTCTAACGTCTACACCTCCGTACAGTGGACCATCGACAATATGAATTATGAGAGCCGGAACGTGGACGAGAGTTCCAATTCGTCGGACCTTATAATAAAAACCTATTTCCCGCTGATTGACCCAGGATTCGTTTATGAGGACGGGATGAGGGTGGAGGCCTATATCACCGTGGATAACAACCTTGTGGAGCGGAGGGAAACCATCACGGAAGAGAAATTCTACAGCGACCTGTTCGGGGTGGATTTCGGGATGGACAGCCTCAGTGTCCGCGACCGTTTGGAAGCGATACACGGCGTAAGCCGGTTTTCAATGCGGGATGAAACGACAGGTGTGGATCTGGTTACTCCCCATTTTATCTCCGGGCGCAACGGCCGGACACTTTATCTTTTCGAAGGTGAGGAGTACGGATTATCCGAGGTGGCCGAGTTCCCGGGTTATATATGGGAGGTTCCCGACGATGCGACCGACGGTGAAGAATTTGCTCTCAGTACGGTATTTACAGAATTATGCCGACGGTTGGGATGTGAGCAGGAAATAGTCGTGAACCGTGACGGTACTCTCGAAACCCAGTACGAATGGGAGCGGGAAGGAATCACCTACCGGGTACTTATGCGCGACGACGTGTTCCCGGTCGGGGACGAGTCGGATGGTGATACGTTCGGAATCCGGGCGCAGCAAGTATCGGGTATTACTCGGGATGGCGGGTCCGAAAACGGTGACAGCGAGGGCGAAGATGAAGACGGGGAGGAAGAAGAAGATGACGACGACGGTATCGTGTACCTCCCTAACTCGATAGGTATATCCTACGGCAAAACCCCGACTTCGGAGGGCCGGTAACCTCTAACCATTTTTGCCGGTGGGAACTATCAGGGCCCACCGAAAAGAGTAATCATATAGACGGAGACTACCCTGTCGACCAATTCTATTTATCAATCTGAAAATAAGCGGCAAGGTCCGGAAAATCGGCGCACCGGGTATAATCCCCGTCCGGGTTCCGGCTGAATATATGATGTCTCAACCCGTTGGTTATCATGATAAAGGGCGCTCCTACGACCGCATTATAACGGACAGCCTGGGCATAAACCGCCTTATCGGGCTCCACCTCCACCGACTTGCATTCCACCAGCAGTAACGGGCGCCCGCTGCGGTCATGGACCACAATATCGGCCCGCTGGGGCATTCCGGCTACCGGCACCGGATACTCCTGCACGATACACCCTGACGGAATACCGGCATGGCCGGTAAGGTAGCCGCAGACATGGCGGCGCACCCACTCCTCGGGTGTCAGAACCAGCCAGGCGGCCCGGATATCGTCCCATACGCGCACCTCGCCGCTCCCGTCCTGTGTTATACGGAGGCGGCACCGGGGCAGGTCGAGTTTCGGAAATCTTTTCATCGTCGTCAGGGAATAGCAAATGCAAAGATAACAATTCAGACAAACCGCCGGATAGTTGTTTTATATATAACGCATTGGTAAAAACCGATACGGCTCGTAACATTTTCCGAAAACATTTCAGTAAATTTAGCCTGTTTTAACAAACGAACATAAGATGAAATCCAATACCAAAAATCTGAAAGAAGAGGCCTTGCAATACCACAGCGAAGGCCGGCCGGGGAAGATAGAAGTCGTACCCACCAAGCCGTACAGTTCGCAGCACGACCTGTCGCTGGCCTACTCGCCCGGAGTAGCCGCACCGTGCCTCGAAATCGAGAAGAACCCGGAGGATGCATATAAATATACGGCGAAGGGGAACCTTGTGGCCGTGATATCGAACGGTACGGCGGTGCTCGGTCTGGGAAATATAGGGGCGATGGCCGGTAAGCCCGTAATGGAGGGTAAAGGCCTTCTGTTCAAAACATTCGCCGATATCGACGTGTTCGATATTGAAGTCGATACGGGCGATGTGGACAAATTTATCGAAACCGTGCGGAACATCTCGCCCACCTTCGGGGGGATTAACCTCGAGGATATCAAGGCGCCGGAATGTTTCGAAATCGAAGAACGGCTGAAGCAGGAGCTCGATATACCGGTAATGCACGACGACCAGCACGGGACGGCTATCATATCTGCCGCCGCGCTGCTCAATGCCCTCGAACTGGTGGGCAAGGATATAGCCGGAGTGCGGGTGGTCGTAAACGGAGCCGGAGCGGCGGCCGTATCTTGCGCCAAACTCTACCTCACGGTGGGTATACGACGGGAGAATATGATTATGTGCGACAGCAAGGGGGTTATAAACACCTCCCGGCAAGACCTGAATCAGTCGAAAAAGGCGTTCGCGACAGACCTTGACATAAATACTCTCGAAGAAGCCCTCGTCGGTGCCGATGTATTCCTCGGGCTGTCGGTGGCCGACGTGCTCACCCCGGATATGGTGCGGTCGATGGCCGACAACCCCATTGTAATGGCGCTCGCCAACCCCGACCCGGAGATATCCTACGAATCGGCAATGGCCTCCAGGCCCGATATTATCTTCGCCACCGGACGGTCGGATTACCCCAACCAAGTGAATAACGTGCTCGGATTCCCCTACATATTCCGCGGTGCTCTGGATGTGAGGGCGACCAAGATAAACGAGGAGATGAAGATTGCGGCCACCCGCGCCCTCGCCGAGCTGGCTAAGGAACCGGTGCCCGATATCGTGGCTACGGCCTACGGCAGTACCCCGATTAAGTTCGGCCGGGACTACCTGATACCCAAGCCGCTCGACCCGCGCCTGATATCCTCCATATCGGTAGCCGTAGCAAAAGCCGCAATCGAATCCGGTGTGGCGAGGCATGTGATTACCGACTGGGACGCTTACCGCGACAGCCTGGAAAAGAGGATGGGCCGCGACAGCAAGCTTCTGCGCCGTATCCGCAGTATGGCAGTAAACGCTCCCAAACGCCGGGTGCTGTTCAGCGAAGGGGACACCGAGAACACCATCAAGGCCGCCGTATCGCTCGCATCGGAAGAACTGCTAATACCCGTTCTGGTAGGTGAACGTCATGAGATAGACGAAATTGCCCGCGAAAACCACCTCGACCTTTCGCAGGTGGAGATTCTCGATTTCCGCACCGAGGCCGAAGCCGCACGGCGCGAGAGGTTCGCCCGGCGGGCGCTGGAACTGATGGGCCGCCGCGGACTCAGCCCGGCCGAAGCCCTCAAAAACATGAAACAGCGCGACTGGTTTACCATCATGGCTATGGAGGAGGGAGAAGCCGATGCAGCCGTAATCGGTTACAGCCGCCGATATACCAAAGCACTGGAACCGGTTAAGGAGGTATTCGGCCGCAACGGGCAGACGCTGGCGGCGATGCATATAGTGACCACTACGCAGGGTCCGATGTTTTTCGCCGACACGGCAATAAACGACTCTCCCACCGCCCAACAGCTTGCCGATATCGCAGCCCTTACTGCCGAGGAGGTGCGCCGTTACGGCATCGAACCTGTAATCGCTCTGCTTTCCAACTCGAATTTCGGTACCGATACACAGGCCGAATCGCTCAAGGTTGCCCGGGCCGTGGAGATACTTCACGAACGGTACCCGGACCTTATCGTGGACGGCGAAATGAAGGCCGATATCGCCCTGCGTCCGGATGTGCGTGAAAAGAGCTATCCGTTCACCAAAATCGGGACCCGTGAAGTAAACACCTTTATCTTCCCGAACCTTTCGGCGGCCAATATATCATATAAAATAATGGGGCGCCTCGGCGGTGCGGAAGTGACCGGCCCGGTACTGCTCGGGCTCGACGCGAATATCCACCTTCAGGCCGAGACGGCCAGCGTCCGCTCGATGCGTAACCTTGCGGTCATAGCCGCCGTTCACACGGAGTGGAAGAAGGGTAAATAATCTCCGGCCCACGATTTTACGGGGTGAATTTTCCTGCATCGGTTTACACCGGGCGGAGATTTCCTGCCCACGTGAGATGGCAACTAATAAATCAGGGATGCCGGAAACGACCGTAATAGGTATTTATTTCCGTCTTGGATAAACTTGTTGTAGCCGTTAACCGGTTACCATACTGATAAAACGACCCGGCCCCCCTACGGAAGGAGCCGGGTTCTTTTTTCGACACAAGGAGCGGACAGCATTGAAAAAAGACTATTTCACGGCCCAGAAACGGTATCCCACCCCGAGATGTATTACGGCATTACGGTTCTCCAAGCGGTCCTCTAATTTCAACAGCCCGTAACTGGTGCGGCAAGTAAGGTCGAACCGCGGAGAGGCCCGGAACGTCAGGCCTACCGACGGTCCCACATCCCATCGTGTCAGTAAACCCTTGATATCCTCCTTGGAGCCATTATGTTTAACCTTCCCGTTGAGCATTAAGCCGACATATAACCCGAGGTCCACGCTGAACTTGCGGGGTACCATATAGAGTTTGAACATTACGGGAACGAGCAGGTAGTCGAGCATATCGGTATACCCGTAAGAATCCCTGCCACCCTGCATCGAATACATAATTTCGGGCTGGATACCGAGCAGGTAATTCATTTCGTATTCCCTGTAAAGAGCGAAATGCGCCGAGGTCCGGAATTTGGTACCGTCGTTCTTCGCAATTTCCTTGGCGAAATTGGCACCGACCCTAATTCCCCACTCGTTGCGTGTCTCCTGAGCAACGGCGGTAAGCGTTAAAATGAGGAGTGTAAATAATAGAATAGGTTTCTTCATAATTGTAAAGGTTAGTTAGTAGGTTAACCAAAATTACAAATTTTACTTATAAAGATAAAATGTATCAACCGGGGGTGTGGGTGCTGATTATATCTTACGGCTAAATAAATTATCTTTGTAACTGACGAAAATCAGGCACATGAAGAAGTTGTTTTCAATCACCTACCTCGCCCTGCTGGCATTGTTCGTGCGCGGTCAGGAGAGGCAGATATTTATACCCGGCTACGACAAGGAACCCGACGACGAGCCGGTGGTACTGTTCACTCCTTATGAAACCGTATTTTCCGGCCGGGAAATGCCGCGGAGTTTTACGGTCGGCTATCCGGATGAAGCGTCGGCCCTCGAAGGAGGTACAGCGCCTTCGCTCTACATCCAACCTATGGAGGATGCCCCGCAGGTTACCGACGGCGGCCAATATCACGAATATACGTGGACCTACAAGATGCCGTTCGCATGGGTGGGAAGGCTGGTTATGTTATATATTGAGTCGGCCGATAACGCATATACCGTGTATATTAACGGCGAGCAGGCCGGAATTAACGAGAGCGCCCGGTCGGCGGCCGAATTCGATATAACCGCCCTATCCCGAGAGGGACTCAACAGCTTATCGGTGAGGGTGGAGAAAAACCCGGCTTCGGCCGTTCTTACAGCTACTCCGGGAACCGGAACCATTACCGGTAAGGTACTGGTGCACTCCCAGCCACGCATCAGGGTCCGTGATTATGTGGCGCAGGCGAATTTTTCGGCCGAAGAACCGACATTACAGCTCGGAATCATACTGAAAACCCATATGCTCAACGCCCGTATGGTACGAATACATTACAGCCTAACCGACCGTAACGGCCTTACCGTAGCCTCCGGCCACCGCGACGCCGAAGTGGGCCTGAAAGAGGAGGATACCGTCCGTTTCTTTACCCCGGCCCGTGACCTGCTGCCGTGGACCTACGAGACACCACATTTATACGACCTGGTTATAAAGAACCAATACGAAGGCCGGTATACCGAATACGTACATTACAAGGTCGGTTTCCGTAACCTGTCCGTATCGAACGGCCAACTTAATACGGACGGTTACCGACTGCCTCTGGCGATATACGAAATGACCCGGGTTCCGGAGACCGGCGCCTTGCCGGAAACACTCTCAGGAATCAGGGCAAACGGTTACAATATGGTCCTGGCAGGAAGTTACCCGCACAGCGAACGGTTCTATACCCTGTGCGACAGTCTCGGGTTGTACGTATGTGTTCAAGCCGATATAAATACGTCCGCTGCCGGGGAATCCCGCGGGCAGGGTGGGAACCCGTCCAATGACCCCCGGTGGGCCGTCTCGTTCATCGACCGTGCCCTGACGATGCACGCAACGTCGGCCAACCACCCGTCGGCGGCCATGTTCTCGATAGCCCGCTCGTCGGCAAACGGCTTCAACCTCTATGAGAGCAATCTTGCGTTGAAAGAGCGTGAAAAGATGCGGCCCGTTATATATCCGGAATCCGGGGGAGAATGGAACAGCGACGCTGTTACGGCCGATTTTGCGGCCCGGTATCCCGCATCGGTGGAAGGCAGGCTCGTAATGGACATCGGCAGAGCAGCAACGGTATACCCTAACCAGCCCTACGCCACGATGGAAGTCGCCCCGAACGGAACCTGTACGGTAACCAATAATGCCCTGGTCACCCGCTTACGTGGAACGGTGACGTACGTCATTAAGAAAGGAATGAAAAAGGTGGGTGAAGGTACCATGCCGGTTACCGTGGAGCCGGGTCAGGGGGTCGAACTCCGCATTCCCGTACCGGAAGGGAGTAAGAAATTGAAATTCGAAGCTCGGCTGGAATCCAACTTCGACGGGTTCGGGTTATAGTTTAGTAGTGTTCCGTGCCGAAGGTAATATCGGTTTTTTTTAATCTTGATTGGTGGAGCGGATAGATTTCTGCAATACTACACCACGACAATATAAAAAGGAACCCGCACGTTAAGTGCAGGTTCCTTTTTATATGAATTGTTATTTCTTACTACTGAGCTACGATAACAACTCGGTCGAGGGCAGGATTGTTAACATGGTTGGAAACACCACCCATACCTTTGGTTTCGAGCTGCGAGCGGTTCACACCGAAGCGGGTTACGAGTGCGTTGGCAACTGCTTCGGCACGTTCACGGCTGAGGACTTCGTTGCGTTGTACGCTACCGGTACCGGCGTCGCAATATCCGGTTACAACGTATTTCTGGTTCGGATTCACTTTGATGGTTTCAGCGAAGTGTTCAATGTTCTGCATGTAAGTATCGCTGATACGGGCGCTGCCGATGGTGAAGAATACGCTCATCGAGTGCGGTGCGGTAACTACTTCCGGACGCGGAGTCGGGCGTGAGTTACATTCGTCGAGTTCCCTCTGGAGACGGCCAATGCGGTCGTTGGCGTTAGAAAGGTCGTTTTCAAGAGCATTGATACGCTGCTGATACGGAGTGTAGTCTGCCGGAGCAACGGCTACCGGACGTTTGAAGCCACGGGTACCGAGGTTAAAGCTCAGACCGGCCGTTACACTCAGCATACCGTCTATGCTGCGCGAACCCTGCCACCTGTCGAAACGGGCCTTGGTCATCATATACCTTGCTTCCAGAGTGAGGTCGATGAAATCACCCAGGCGGATGATATTGAGAAGACCCATGTTGGCTGCAAATTCGCGGCTCCGAACATCATGTGTACCCACATCTTCATTCACTCTCTTGGCCTGTACGAAACCGAAGCCGACGAAGGGGACGAAATCCCATGTACGGGTTTCCTTGTAACCGCCGATAGCGTTGGAGGCGTTCCAAAGGAAGTCACCGTGGAGGCTCACGTATTTAAACTTCTTGTCGTAGTAGCCTGCTCCGTCGGCAGTACCGTACGCGAAATCACCACCCGGCGATTTATAGGCACCTTTACCACGAAGACCTGAATACTGCATACGTACCCCGACGCTCGGAGTGATCCATTTACCGATGTTCACATCCAGTGCGGGAGCCAGACGGCTGCCGAAGTCCTTGTGTACGTCACCCGTACTCATGAACAGGTTGACACCGCCCCCGACACCGAGGAACCAGTTGTCAAAGAACTTACCCGTGAGGTAAGGGCCCCTTTCAGTAATACGCTCGTAGGTTCCTGTATTGTCATTGAAACCATAGTACTCCTGCGAGAAAGCCGTAACGGCGAAAGCCGTCAATGCAATTGTAAATAACAGTTTTTTCATACTCATTTTATTTAAAGAAATACTTAATTTCTCTGCGGCAAACCCCTTTCCCCGTCTCCCGGCGCGGGGTTCCCTGCCTTACTCCGGTAAAATCGGTTTTTACAGATTTCGCTTTCAGCTATTACCTTCTCCAAACTTTTTGCCAAACTACCCGGATAGGGCCCGAATGTTAAATAGTTCGACCCGGCAACAGCCGAGCGGAGACTATGCCGGGATATACCAAAATCTATGCCACCATCCGGTGGGAATGTGGCCGCAAACCGTGCCGTATGGACAAGTTCCGCGCCGGTAAAGAAGATGGTCGCTTCTTCGAGG
>JAJBVT010000002.1 GCA_020859685.1 Rikenellaceae bacterium | reverse complement strand
CAGCAGGATTACGGTATAATATTTTACTCTTGCCGGGATTCCCTTCCCGTTGTAGAAATCGCTTATATAGGCTCCGAACAATTTATTGGTCAGCAGCCACTCCTTTAACCGCGGCGAGCTGCGGGTAAAGAACCAGAGCGCCAGCAGCAGGAACGGCGTGGTCGGCAAAACCGGTAGGAACGCCCCCAGAAATCCCATGCCCACAAAGAACAGGCCGCATATTTTATAAAGGAACTTCAATACGAAAGGTTTTAATCGAGCTGACCTGCCGCCCGGCACCATCTCCGCCGGGGAACATTCTATTCAAAAAGAACACAAAGTTATGGAAAAATCGGAACCCACCCGCGGCCCGGGTCAGCTTTTGATGCGGTAGGCGCGTAAAACGCCTTTTATGTTACTAACCTTGTAGACCACCATATCCACCAGTTGGGTACCGGTGACCTCGATATTTATAAGCCCCGCTATTTCGCCCTTGTCGTTGGGGGTGAGACTCATGGAGCGGATGTTTATTTTCAGGTCGCTGATTACCTCAGTGATACGGTTGAGAATACCGGTAGAGTTTTCGGCCACCACGCGGATACTCGCCTGAAAGGCTCCCTGCGCCGCCGTACTCCGCCACCGGGCGGGAAGTACACGGTAAGGGTACTGCTCCCGCAGCCGTACGGCATTAGGGCAGTCGTTGCGATGGATTGTGATTCCGGCGTTAATGGTCACGAATCCGAACACATCGTCCCCGAAAATCGGGTTACAGCACTTGGCCAGTTTGTAGTCGAGGTTCTTGATTGTGTCGTCGATGACCAAAGCGTCGCCCGATGCGCCCTCCGCGGCCTTCGGCGCGGGAGCGGTACGGCGTCGTACCTCGGTCAGCGGCTCGCCGCTGAGGTGGCGGGCCACGAGGTCCTTCACTTCAGTCATGCCTATCTTCCCGTCCGCGATGCGCCCGTATACCTCGATACCGGTGCGGACCTTGTAATATTTGCACAGCACAGCCACGGCATCGTCGAGCGAGATTCCGAACTTCCAGTTTTTCAGTTTCCTCTCGAGCTCCTCGCGGCCGAGGTTCGCGGCCTTTGCCTGCTCCTCGCGGATGTAGGCGCGTATCTTGTTGCGGGCTTTGGAGGTCTTTACGATGTTCAGCCAATCGGCCTTGGGCTTCTGGGTTTTGGAGGTGAAAATCTCCACGATATCGCCGTTGTGCAGGACCTCGCGTATCTGCACGTTGCGCTGGTTGATACGGCCGCCGGTACAGGTGGAGCCGAGCCCGGTGTGGATATCGAACGCGAAGTCGAGCAACGTGGCGCCTTCGGGAAGTTTGCGCAGGTCGCCCCGCGGGGTGAAGACGAATATCTCGCCCATCGTCCCCTCTGCAGCCATACCGCTGATATCGGAGTCGCTCTCCATCAGTTCCCGCACCTTGGCCAGCCACTGCTCGCTCCCCATGCCGCCCTGATGGACTCCTTTGTAACGCCAGTGCGCGGCGATTCCCCTCTCCGCGACCTCGTTCATCCGCTCCGACCGAATCTGTATCTCCACCCAACGGCCCTCTTTCGTGACTACCGTGGTGTGGAGCGATTCGTAACCGTTGGATTTGGGTATGGATATCCAGTCGCGCATCCTCTCGGGGTTGGGCGTATAGAAATCCGTCACGACGGAGTAGACGTTCCAGCAGAGCCGCTTTTCGTCCTCCGGCGGGCAGTCTATTATAACACGCAGGGCAAACAGGTCGAATACCTCCTCGAACGGGATGCCCACCCGCCGCATCTTCGACCAGATGGAGTAGACCGATTTCGTACGGCTCTTGACAGTATATTTTATCCCGGCCTCGTCGAGCTTGGCGACCACCGGGGTGAGGAACCTGCCGATGAACGCCTCCCGCTCTTCGGCCGACTCTGCGAGGCGGGCCGTGATATTTTCGTAATCCCGTGCTTCGAGGTAGCTGAGGGATATGTCTTCCAGTTCGCTTTTAAGCGAATAAAGACCGAGTTTGTGCGCTATCTGGGCATAGAGGTTCATGCTCTCCCAGCTCTTTTTCAACCGTTTGTCGGGCGGGAACATAGAAAGGCTGCGCATCACCTCGAGCCGGTCGGCGAGTTTAATGAGTATTACTCGCGAGTCGGTGGAGTAGGAGACTATCAGGTCGCGGAAATTGTCGGCCTGCTCCTTCGACTGCTTGGGGTTGACGTCCGAAATATTGCACAACCCTTTCAGGATAGGCACGCACTCCTCCCCGTAGGCCGCCCCGACCTCTTTGGCCGTCAGCAGGCCCATCCGTACCGGGTCGTGCAGCAGGGTTGAAATAGTGGAGTTCCGCCCCAGCCCGATTTCCGAAATAACTATCAGGGCGGTATTTACCGAATGGTCGAGAAAGGGCGAACCGTCGTACCGCTTCATCCCGTAGAGCTTGTCCGCGGCCAGTTCCAGCGCACCGGCGACCATCTCCGTGCTCCTATCACTGAAATAACCGCGCACCTTCTCCAAAAAGTGCCCGTATTTTTTTCTCGTATCGCTTAATGTTCTGCCCATCCTTGCACCGTTGTGCACAAAGATACGAATATAATATCCGATTTACCATCCCGGCCGACTGCCACGAATATGGTAAATCGGGCTGAAAACTGGCAGTAAATCGAGGGGGAAATAAGCGGCCCGGCCGCTTGTTTCCCCCTGTTAAATTTTCCGGCCTACCACTGTTATGCAGGAACCTTCCGTTGCAGGCCGCTATTTATGGTCATACCCCGGAAACGGGGAGACGAACCCGGCGGCCCGACGGTTACCCGTTATAACGTTCCGCCACCTTGGCCCAATCGATACGCTGCCATGCGGCCGACAGGAAGTCGGGACGGCGGTTGCGGTAGTCGATATAGTAGGCGTGTTCCCACACGTCGACGGTTAGGATTGCGGTCTGTCCCTCCTTGAGCGGATTTACCGCGTTCGGTGTAGCCCGCACGGAGAGTTTTCCCGAGCCGTCCTTTACGAGCCATGCCCATCCGGAGCCGAACTGGCCCACTCCGGCCTTCTTAAGCTCTTCGGCCAGATTGTCGAGCGAGCCGAAATCGCGGTCTATAGCCTCTGCCAGCGCGCCTTCCGGTTTTTGTCCGGGATTGGGCGAGAGGGTTTCGAAGAAGAACGTATGGTTCCATACCTGCGCCGCGTTGTTGAACACAGGGCCTTCGGAACGCCGTATAATCTCTTCGAGCGACATGTTTTCGTACTCGGTACCGGCTATCAGCTCGTTCAGTTTATCGACGTAAGCCTTGTGGTGCTTATCGTGGTGGTAATGCATCGTTTCGGCGCTGATTTGCGGTTCGAGCGCCTCGTAAGCGTATGGAAGCGGTGGTAATTCGAATTTAGCCATGACAGTTGCTTTTTAGTTGTTAGTTTGTTATGCCGCGTGGGTAACAACAACCGTTCCCTTCGCGTGGTAACGGTTCAAAATTATTACCCGGGGTCCAATCCTCCTACTGAAGTTAATCATAATTTCCGATATAACTATAAGACCGTCCTATCTGTTTTATTTTGAACAACGGCAAACCTATTGCTTATGTATTTCACGCGGGGGTGGGGCGTTAGTACAACGAACCCCTTTTTTTCATATCTTTGCGAGTCCTTTCGGAGGGTGGGGCCGTGAGGCTCCGCGTATTCAGTAACGGGATTACGGGAAATGACTATCGATGATTTTGTTGTGAGGGTCGCCGACGAAGGCGACGTATGCCACGCCGTGACTATCTGCGAGGAGATGGCCGAGTCGGCAAAGGCGCGCGGTACGGGTATTGCCCGGCGTACACCGGAGTATGTGGCCTCCAAGATACGGGAGGGGAAGGCGGTTATCGCCCTCCACCGGGACGGCCGGTGGGCCGGGTTCAGCTATATCGAGACCTGGGGCCACGGTCGGTATGTCGCCAACTCGGGGCTTATCGTCAATCCCGAGTTTCGGAAGCTGGGGCTCGCCAAGTCCATAAAGATAAAGACGTTCTTCCTGTCGCTGAAGCTGTTCCCGGGCGCGAAGCTCTTCGGGCTTACCACGGGGCTTGCCGTGATGAGGATTAACAAGGAGCTCGGTTACGGCCCTGTTACCTACGGCGAGCTGACGGACGACGACCATTTCTGGAAAGGCTGCGAAAGTTGCGTCAATTACGAGATACTACTCAGTAAGAGGCGACAGAACTGCCTGTGCACGGCGATGCTGTTCGACCCGGCGGTGGACACCCCCAAGATAGAGTGCCCCGACGATTTGAAGTAGCCCGGTGCCGACCGGATGCGGGCCGGGTCCACCGGTCGCGCGGGAAGTTACCGATTGTAAATAAAACACCATACAAGGATGAAAAAAGTAGTTCTGGCGTACAGCGGAGGTCTCGACACCTCGTACTGCGCGGTTTACCTGGCAAAGGAGATGGGCATGGAGGTTCATGCGGCGCTTGCTGACACGGGCGGGTTCTCCCCTGAGGAGCTCGACAATATCAGGGAGCGCGCCCTTGCCCTCGGGGTGACGAGTTACGTGGCGCTGGACGTGACGCAGGATTATTACGAGCACCAGATAAAATACATGATTTACGGCAACGTGCTCAAGAACTCGACCTACCCCATTTCGGTCAGCTCCGAGCGTATTTCGCAGGCCACGGCAATCGCGAAATACGCGCAGGAAATCGGGGCCGATTACCTGTGCCACGGCAGTACCGGGGCGGGTAACGACCAGATACGGTTCGATATGGTCTTCAATATAATAGCCCCGGAAATCGAGGTGCTCGCCCTTATCCGCGAGAAACGGCTCAGCCGGGAGGAGGAGATTGCATACCTTCGCGCCAACGGGGTGGATTTCGATTTCGAGAAGGCCCTCTATTCGATTAACCAGGGCCTGTGGGGTACGTCTGTGGGCGGTAAAGAGACCCTTACCTCGTCCGACACCCTTCCCGGGGAGGCCTACCCGACGCAGCTTACCGAGGAGAAACCGCGCCGCATCACGCTCGGGTTCGAGCGGGGAGAGCTTACTGAGGTGGACGGCCGCACGTTCGACGACCGTATAGAGGCCATCCGCTCGCTGCATCGCATCGCCGCGCCGTACGCCATAGGGCGCGATATGCACGTGGGCGATACCATTATCGGTATAAAGGGCAGGGTAGGGTTCGAGGCCGCCGCCCCGCTTATTATTATAAAAGCACACCACACGCTCGAAAAACATGTGCTTACCAAATGGCAGCTTTTCTGGAAAGACCAGATTTCGGCCTTCTACGGTAACCACCTCCACGAGGGGCAATATTACGACCCGGTGATGCGCGATTTCGAGGCGCTGCTCGAAAAGAGCCAGCGCAACGTAACGGGTAAGGTTATCGTGGAGCTGGCCCCGTACCGCTTCTTCGTGGTGGGGGTCGAGAGCCCGCACGATTTGATGAACACCAGCTTCGGCGCCTACGGCGAAATGATGGAGGACTGGACCGCCGAGGACGTGAAGGGCTTCGGAAAGATACTCGGCAACCAGACCAAGATATATTACAAGGTCAACGGACCGGAAAACGAATAGATGTACCTGAAGACCATAAATACCCTGCTGGCGGTAGCGCCTTTATTTCTTGTTAGCTGCATCTTGTCGGGAAACGGTGGTTCGACCGGAACCGTTTCGGCGGAGAAGGTAGCCACGCAGACCGTACCGTCGTCCGCTACGGAAGTTAGAGAACAGCCCGCGGTGGAAACCGCCGGGTCGGGACCGGAAGAAGCCGGGTCCGTACCGGAAGCTCTATTCGAAACGGAAGATTCGCCCCGGGATTTACCGGACGATTCCCTTTCGGAGGAGATCGAAAACATTGCAGCCATTCTGGCACAGTATCCCGAGTTGGCGGATTATGTTCCCCATGTACCGGACTACGGCGACGGCGTATTCCACGTGTCGGGTAATTTCTTCGGCGAACGGGACGACGATATCGCGGTACTGGTCCGGACCGTCGATACGGGCAGGGTCAGGTTGTTGTTCATAAACAAAGGCAACCACTACGGAAGGATGTTCGTATTTTTCGAGGAGGATAATCCGGGAGGAGACGATTACTATTGGGTGGGCGAAATGCGTGCCGTGCCCGCCGGGGAGCCTCTCTGGTCGAATTACACCGACGACTTCCGGGCTTTCGAAGACGTCCCGGAAGATGAAATTGTATACCTGCCTTACGATGCCGTTTACGTGCATGTTGCCGAGGCGTGCGGCGGCGGATTTGTTTACTGGGACGACGGAGTATTCCGTTGGTTGCAGCAGGAATAATAAAAGCCAAATGGGAAAAATAAAGATCGGAATAATCGGAGGCGCGGGATATACCGCCGGGGAGGCCATCAGGATACTGGTAAACCATCCGGAGGCGGAAATAGCCTATGTGCACAGCACCAGCAACGCCGGGAACCCGGTATGCTCCGTCCACCGCGATCTGGTGGGCGATTGCGACCTTACATTTACCGACCGCCTTTCGTGGGATATCGACGCGGCCATCCTCTGCGTGGGCCACGGTGCCGCCCGCAGGTTTCTCACAGAGAATCCGGTGCCGGAACATGTGCGTATAATAGACCTGAGCCACGACTTCCGCCTGCGTGATAACTCGGTCTTCGGCGGCCGCGAGTTTGTTTACGGCCTTACGGAGATGAATGCCGGTAAGATCGCTTCGGCACGGAATATCGCCAACCCCGGCTGCTTCGCCACCTGCATACAGCTTGCACTGTTGCCGCTGGCCGGGGCCGGTTTGTTGAAAAACGATATAACGGTAAACGCCGTAACCGGTTCCACCGGGGCCGGGCAGAAGCCCACGCCGACCACCCATTTCAGTTGGCGGGCCAATAACCACTCGGTTTACAAGGAGTTCGCCCATCAGCACCTCGGCGAGATAGGCGAGAGCCTTGCAGCCGCCGTACCGGCCGGGCTTCCCGTCCCCCCGCTGGCTTTCGTGCCCGCCCGTGGCGACTTTGCCCGCGGTATACACGCCTCGGTCACCATGCGGTGCCCCGCGCCGCAGGAGGAGGTAGAAGCCGTCTTTCAGGACTATTACCACGATTCCCCTTTTACATTCCTGAGCGCCGAGCCGATTGACCTCAAGCAGGTCGTCAACACCAACAAATGCCTGCTTCATATTAAAAAGCACGGCGACATGCTGCTGGTGACCTCGGTTATCGACAACCTGCTGAAAGGGGCGAGCGGGCAGGCCGTGGAGAACCTTAACCTTATGTTCGGTCTGGAGCGCTCGGCGGGTCTCCGGCTCAAAGCCTCGGCGTTTTAAAAATTAAAGCTATGCAGATGTTCGATGTATACCCCGTGTACGATGTAGCCGTCGTGCGGGGAGAAGGTTCCCGGGTTTGGGACGATAAGGGTAACGAGTACCTCGATATGTACGGCGGCCACGCGGTTATCTCGATTGGCCACACCGCCCCGGAGTACGTGGCGGCGCTCGAACGGCAGTTGTCCGAAATAGGGTTCTATTCCAACTCGGTGGTTATCAAAAGACAATCGGAGCTGGCTGAGTTGATGGGGCGCCTTACGGGCAAGCCCGACTACGCCCTGTTTCTGGTCTCGACCGGGGCCGAGGCAAACGAGAACGCGCTGAAACTGGCCTCGTTCCATACCGGCCGTAGGAAGGTTGTGGCTTTCCGGGGGGCGTTCCACGGCAGGACCTCGCTCGCCGTCGCGGCGACGGACAATCCTGGTATAGTGGCCCCCGTGAACGAGACCGACAACGTGGTGTTCCTCCCCTTCGACGACAAGCAGGCCCTGCGCGAGTATTTCGCCGCCCACGGCCCCGAAGTGGCCGCCGTGATAGTGGAGGGCATACAGGGTGTGGCCGGTATCAGGGTCGCATCGGACGGGTTCCTGCGGGCTGTCCGGGAGCTGTGCGACCGGTACGGAGCGGTGTTCGTCGCCGACTCGGTGCAATGCGGATGCGGTAGGACCGGGCGCTACTACTCGCACGACTGGGCCGGGGTGGATGCCGATATATATACGATGGCCAAGGGTATCGGCAACGGGTTTCCGGTCGCCGCGCTTGCCATCGCTCCCCATATAAAACCCCGCCACGGGATGCTGGGCACCACATTCGGTGGGAGTTACCTCGCCTGCGCGGCCGCTATCGCCGTGTCGGAGGTAATGCTCCGGGACAACCTTATGGATAACGCCGCCCGGACGGGGGAATACCTGATGGAGCGGCTCAGGGAGGTGCCCAACGTAAAGGAGCTGCGCGGCCGCGGGTTGATGATAGGTATCGAGTTTCCGTTCGAGACGGCAGCTATGCGGAAGAAACTGGTCTATCAGGAGAGGATTTTCGTAGGCTCGGCCGGTAAACATACTATAAGGTTGCTGCCCGCTCTGAACATCGGTAAAGCCGAAGCCGACCGGGCGGTGGAGGCGCTTATAAAGCTCGCTTCGGACGGCGAGGTGACCGGGATGTAGAGTATTCTGGATGCAACATGTCATCCTGAACGTAGTGAAGGATCTGGCACAATTGTCTCTTCCCGAGTACATCGGTGGAATCAGGCCGGAATATACCATAAAAAGGCTCGGTACACGAAACGGGCGTGCTTTTTGGACAGGCGGCACATGTAATAACCTCCGTAAGGTGTCGATAAGTTTGTTGAGAATATGTTGAAAGTTGTTAAAATAGGCGGTAACGTTGTCGATAACCCCGACAGGCTGGAGTCCTTTCTGGACGATTTCGCCCGGTTGGACGAACCTAAAATCCTGGTCCACGGGGGCGGCAGGATAGCCAGCGCTATATCGCGCACGCTTGGAATAGAGCCGGTTATGCTCAACGGCAGGCGGGTGACGGACGAGCGCACACTCGAAGTGGTTACGATGGTTTACGCCGGACTTATCAACAAGGAGATTGTCAACAAACTGGGTGCCCGCGGCTGCCGTGCGGTCGGCCTGTCGGGTGCCGACGGTAAACTTGTCCTGTCGCGCAGGCGTCCCGCCGAACCGGTGGATTACGGCTATGTCGGCGACCCGGTGGAGGTGAATACGGGCCTGCTCGAGATGCTGGCGCAGGGCGGCTACACGGCTATCATCGCCCCCATTACCACCGACGGAAACGGCTCGCTTCTCAATACCAACGCCGACACGGTGGCGCAGACCATCGCAGTGGCGATGGCGGCGGGGGTTCCGGTAGAGTTGGTCTACTGTTTTGAAAAACAGGGAGTGCTGGCTGACAAGGACGACGAGGATTCGGTTATCGCCGAGATAGACGAGCGGTCGTTCGAGACGCTGAAAGCCGACGGCACGGTGAGCGAAGGCATGCTCCCCAAACTCGAGAACGCGTTCTCGGCCGTACGCAGTGGTGTGTCGAGAGTGGTTATATGCTCGGCCGAATCGGTGGCCGACCGCAAGGGCACCGTTATCAGATTATGATAAACTGCCGTTTAAGATATGGACTCCCCGCCGATACCCGGCGGGGTTTTTTATTCCGCCCGGCGGCGACACTGCCCGTCCCTTTGAAAGTTACGGATCTGGGTATCCGTGATTCACGCTAAATTTGTACTTTTACGGTGGCTTTGGAATTTCAGCCTTCCAGCCCATTCGCAGATGATAGAGGGAAAGAAAATAGTGGTGGTTATGCCCGCGTACAATGCGGCCCGGACCCTCGAAATGACCTACCGGGAGATACCGTTCGGCATCGTCGACGAGGTAATCCTTACGGACGATTGCAGCCGCGACGGCACGGTGGAGGAGGCCCGCAGGCTGGGCATAGCCCACGTTCTGGTCCACGAGCAGAACCGGGGATACGGTGGCAACCAGAAGACGTGCTACGACAAGGCCCTCTCACTCGGGGCCGACATCGTCGTTATGCTCCATCCCGATTATCAGTACACCCCCAAACTCATCGAACCCATGTGTCATATCATCGCCCGCGGGCTGTACCCGGTGGTTCTCGGCTCGCGTATCCTCGGTAAGGGGGCACGCAAAGGGGGGATGCCCCTGCTTAAATACGTCGCCAACCGCGGCCTGACATGGTTTCAGAACCTGATGCTCAACCAAAAACTGAGCGAGTACCACACCGGTTTCCGGGCCTTCTCGGCCGAGGTACTCCGCAGGGTCGACTACTATGCCTGTTCGGACGATTTTATCTTCGATAACCAGATGCTCGCCCAGATATTCTGGCACGGCTATGAGATAGGCGAAATCACCTGCCCCACGAAATATTTCGACGACGCTTCGTCTATCAATCTTCGCCGGAGCGCCGTCTACGGCCTCGGGGTGATAGGCGTATCCATATCGTACAGGCTATCGAAATGGGGCCTGACAAAAAGCAAATTATGGAAAAGGGGCGGAACCTCTACGGTAATTTGATTGCCGGAACAGTACCGGCCAAACCCGGCGCGGTTAGCGATTTGCCGGCAATCGGGAAGGTCGGACCACCTGAATACCAAGGTAAACTCGTAACATCATATATTACCCCGGGCGGTTTACGGATAGCGGACCTATGGAAAAAAGACTGAACTTACTCTATATAGCTGTAATAGCCGTTGTCTTCGCGGTAATGTTCTCGACCCAGTTCGACCCTAAGCTGCATATCAGCGGCGACAATGCGGTCTACCTGACCCTCGCCCGGAATTTGGCCGACGGCCACGGGTACACGGCAATGGGAACGGACGGCGGCTACCATCCGGCCAGCCACTTCCCGCCCGGCTATTCGGCCCTGCTGTCGTTTTTCATGGTGCTCGGAATAGATTCGCTGGTCTTTTTCAAAATCCTGAACGGGATATTGCTGCTCGCCTCGCTCCTGATGGTATTCGTTATGGTAAAAGGGCTTACGGGCCGTCCGGTGTTGGCGTTCTGCACGGTCCTGCTGGCGGTATTCTCGCCGCAGACGCTCGGGTTCGCTACCATCGTAATGTCCGAAATGGCCTATATGTTCTGCGTTACGGCCGGAATGTTTATGCTTTACCTCTACTCGGGCCGTCCGTCCCGTGACGGCCGACCGTCAACTTCTTCTGCCTACTCCCAATCCACCACCGGGCCTGCCCCGTCTCACGGCAGGCAAAATACCGTATCTTCCGGTAGGCAAACTCTGGGACCAGCCCCTACCTCCGGCATTCAATCCGCCAGCTCGCCTCCGCCTTCCGGCCAATCCCCATCCACCCGGCCATACTGCTTCCTGCGCGATGTGCGGTTCTGGGGTGCTGTGGTTCTGCTTGTCGCGGCATATTATATCCGGTCGGTTGGGATGTCCGCGCTGGATGCGGGTCTGGTATTCTTTCTTTTCAGGCGGGAGTGGAAACAGGCGGGGGTATTCGCGGGCGGAGTGGTTCTGCTCCTTCTGCCGTGGTCGGTCCGCAACGCGGTGCACGGCATCGAGTCGCGCTATTTCGGCACCATTATGACCGTCAACCCTTGGCGGCCGGAGCAGGGTACGATATCTACCTTCGGCGAAATGTTCACCAAAATGGTCGGTAACTTCGACGAAACGGTGATTAAGGGCTTTCGCGAAATAGTGTTCCCCTTCATGGAGTTGGGTGAGGAGCCGTCGGGGGCGCTCTCCGTTATTTCGGGTCTGGTGGTCTTAGGGATAGTTTTTTACGGGGCGTGGAGGATGGGCCGGATGCGCTGGGTATTCATATTCTACCTGTTAGGGAATATAGCCCTGTTCATGCTGTGGCACGGGGGGAACGGTTCGCGTTATGTGACGCCTCTGGCTCCGCTGCTGTTCGTCTTTTTCTACGCGGGTGTCTACTACCTTGTCCTGTGGACTCTCTCGCGCCTGCCTTCCGGCGGGGAGAAACCCGAACCGGTGAAGGGTCTGCCGTGCACCCTACCGTTCCTGTTCCTTATAATGATACTGCCTGCGCTCAAACCGCTTGCCGTACAGGCCGAAATGGCCCGGTACCCGTACCCGCCGCACTACGAGAACTATTTCCTCATTGCCCGCCAGCTGAACCGGCAGGCCCCGCGGGGCAGTGTAGTGATAGCCCGAAAACCCGATCTGTTCAACTACTTTGCGGACAGGCTCGTAGCCGTAAACTATAAATTTACCACCGACCCCTACGAGTTGATAGCCGACCTGGTGGAGAAGAACGCCGATTACGTGGTGCTCGAGCAGTTGGGGTACAACTCGACGCCGCTTTACCTGCTTCCCGCCGTGAACACCCATCCGGAACTTTTCCCGGTGGTATGGCAGCTGGACGAACCGGAAACCTACCTGCTCTTTTTCGACCGCCGACTGGCTGCGATGATACTTGCAGGGGAGGAAATCCCCGAAGATTATTTTAACCTGCCGGACCGATAACCAGCCGAACCTCTATCCACCCTTGCATTTTGACAGATCGCAGATATATCACATTGGGCTATCTCGTTTCCCATAAGGGTACCTCGCCCGAGGGGGAAGCCGTGAGGTATGTCATGGCCGGATGCCTTTCGTTCGCTGTCGACTTCGTACTGTTGAAGATATTTACCGACTTCGTAGGGCTGCATTACCTCGTCTCCGCCGTCATCGGGTATACCGCCGGGGTTGTGGCCAGTTATCTGCTGAGTACCCGGTGGGTGTTCGGCCGGAGGAGACTAGGACGGCCGTGGGCGGAATTTGTGATATTCGTGCTTATCGGTCTGGTCGGCCTTGCGCTCACTTCGCTGCTGATGTGGCTCCTGACCGACAAGGCCGGGCTCTATTACCTGGTCTCCAAAATCGTCACCACAGTGACCGTTACCGTATGGAACTTCACGGCAAGGAAACTCCTGCTTTTTTAGTCCGAATGAAACCCGATACCGATACCTTATGTTAAAACTGGGAGGTTACCTGAATCTGTTTATATCGCTGCTCCATATCGCCGCACTGTTCCGGCCCGCGGAGGCGTTTAAGATTACCGGAGTCTCCGGACCAATGGCCCGGGCCGCCGCGGTGTGGGAGCCTTTGCCGCTGGTCCTGACCCTGTTTGTGGCGCTGGTATTTGCCGGGTTCGGGATATACGCCTTGCCGGAGCGGGCATACTGAAACGGCGGCTTCCGTTCCTGAAACCGGCACTGTATGCAGTCGCCGCGGTCTATATCGTAAGGGGATTGACCGGCCTTGTGTTCCGGTATACCGACGAGATACCAGACTCCCTGCAAATCCTCTTTTCCCTTGCGGCGCTCGGAATCGGACTGCTCTACCTGCTGGGAACCTATGCGGCATTCGGCCGTAACCGGTGATGGCCGGGAGAGGGGATGCCCTTACCGGCAGGGCTTACCCCGATGCCGGTAAGGGTTTATGGATTCCGGGAAAATTTAATAGCTCTGTCCGATTGCGATAAAATCGTCCGCCTTCAGGGAAGCGCCCCCTATAAGACCGCCGTCCACATCCTCCTTTGAGAACAGTTCCGCCGCGTTCGACGGGTTACAACTTCCGCCATACAGGATAACCGTATCTTCGGCTGCATCCCCGAATTTCTCGCGCAGTACCCCGCGAATGTAGGCGTGAATCTCCTGAGCCTGGTCTGCTGTCGCGGTCTTACCCGTACCGATTGCCCACACCGGTTCGTAAGCCACCACGAGCTTAGAGAATTGCCCGGCATCGAGGTTGAAAACCACCTCTTCGATTTGCGAGCGGACCACGTCGAAATGCTTACCGGCTTCCCTCTCTTCGAGTTTTTCGCCGATACAGTATATCGGAATAAGGTTGTTGGCATAGGCCTGCTCCATCTTTTTATTGAGGGTCTCGCTCGTCTCACCGTAATATTCGCGCCTCTCGGAGTGGCCCAGTATCACATATTCCACGCCGAGCGAGGCAATCATGGCGGCCGATACTTCGCCCGTGTATGCGCCCTTGGCTTCGGCCGCGCAGTTCTGAGCCGACACGGCAACACCGGTTCCGCGCGTTACTTTTATCACCTCCGAGAGGTGGGTAAACGGCGGCGCCACGATAAAGTTTACCGATTTGTCCACACTGCGCACTCCGGCGACCACTGCCTTGGCAAGTTCAACGCCTTCCATCGGGGTGGTGTTCATTTTCCAGTTCCCCGCTATTATTTTCTTTCTCATGGTTATGGCTTTTTTATGTTCGGATAATTATTTCAGGTATTAGTTATTTCGCTACGTTTTATTCCGCGCCGGCCAGAGGCCGACTGCGGACTCCGCTCAATGAGCTCGGATTTTTGATAAAATCCTCGGTTCCAGTTCCCCACAACTATTTTCCTTCTCATTTTACGTATGTTTTGAATTTGATTTTTTTCGTTTTTACGTGTTTCAGAACGTGCCTGAAAAACAATTTATAATGTCATCCTGAGCGAAGCGAAGAATCAACGGCTGGCACATTTTCTACCGAAAGATTCACCGCCGCATCGTCCTCCTACCTCCCGGCACCGTCAAAGCAGTCCCACGGCTTTACGGCAACCCTAAGTACCAAACACCTGCACACCGTGCAGTAATCCCCCGTTACTCCTCCCCCGGCTACAAGAGCCGCATCAGCAATAATCCTACCGCGGGAGACCGCTGCGGCGGTACCGCCGCAGCCGGCCGGGGCGGATTCTCAGCCGACGGTGACAGGCTCCGGGTATCAACTACGGTCGTCAGGCGTCGTATCGTTGTCCCGTTTACGTTTTGTAAACCCCGCCAGCCACAGTGCGGCCGCCACTGCGGCAACCGCGAGACATGCCTGCTGAAGCCGGACCCAATACCCAGCATCCCCGTCTTCGGGCGCGTAGGTATAGATTCCCGCGTAAGCCAGTATAGCGGCCACCAGCAGGAAAAACGATACCACTATCAGCGTGTTGGTCCGCTTGCGTCTGGCCATATCGTCACTGGCCCGTCCAGCCTTTTACCTCGTCCGGGGTCGGGTTCTTCAGCCCGAGCTTATTCTTCTTGTTGTATCCGCACAGGTCGTTGAACAGCTTGCCCGGCGAGAGGTTTCTCACGGCGTCCACGGTAAGGTGGCCCATCTTGCGCAGAACGGGTATCCATTCGGCGGGTATCCCGGCGGCCGTGTATTTTTCGTCGCCGTCCTGCACCGTGTTCTTTTCGGGACGCATCTGCGGGAAGAAGAGCACGTCCTGAATCGAGGTCTGCCCCGTCATTAGCATTGTGAGCCGGTCTATACCCATGCCCATGCCCGAAGTGGTGGGCATACCGTATTCGAGGGCCCTCACGAAGTCCATATCTATGAACATAGCCTCATCGTCGCCCTTCTCGCTGAGGCGCAGCTGCTCCTGAAAGCGGCCCAACTGGTCGATAGGGTCGTTCAGCTCCGAGTAGGCGTTACACAGCTCCTTGCCGTTAACGAACAGTTCGAACCGCTCGGTGAGCGTCTCGTCCCCGCGGTGGCGCTTGCAAAGCGGCGACATATCTATCGGGTAGTCTGTGAGGAAAGTCGGCTGTATAAAGTCCCCCTCCACATATTCGCCCAGAATTGCGTCGATAAGTTTGCCCTTACCCATGGTCTCGTCATGCTCCACTTTCAGCCTGTCGCAAGCCTCGCGAAGCTGGGCCTCATCCATACAAGTCACGTCGTAGCCTGTTTTCTCCTTTATCGCATCCTTGATTGATACCCGCCTGTACGGCCGTGCGAAGTCGATTTCGCGGTCGCCCACCTGCACCTTCGTGGACCCGTTCACCGCTACGGCCACCCTTTCGAGCATCTCCTCGGTGAAATCCATCATCCAGTTGTAGTCTTTGTAGGCCACATATATCTCCATCACGGTAAACTCGGGGTTGTGGGTGCGGTCCATCCCCTCGTTGCGGAAATCCTTGGCGAATTCGTACACCCCGTCGAAACCGCCCACGATCAGTTTCTTGAGGTACAACTCGTTGGCGATACGCAGATAGAGCGGCATATCGAGCGTGTTGTGGTGCGTTATAAACGGCCTTGCGGCCGCCCCGCCCGGGATGGGCTGGAGGATGGGCGTCTCGACCTCGAGGTAACCCTTCGAGTCGAAAAACTGCCGCATCGTAGAAATTATCTTAGCCCTCTTGACGAACACCTCCCGGACGTGGGGATTAACCACGAGGTCCACATAACGCTGGCGGTAGCGCACCTCCGGGTCGGTGAAGGCGTCGTACACCTGCCCGTCCTTCTCCTTCACGACAGGCAGGGGCCGGAGGGATTTACTCAGAAGCGTCAGCTCCCGGGCATGCACGGACAGCTCTCCCGTGTTGGTTATGAAAGCGGACCCCCTGATGCCGACGAAATCGCCTATATCCAAAAGTTTTTTGAAAACCGTGTTGTAGAGCGTCTTATCCTCGCCCGGGCAGATATCGTCACGTTTTACGTAGACCTGTATCCTTCCCGTATGGTCCTGAAGTTCGAAGAACGACGCGCTGCCCATAATGCGGCGCGTCATCATGCGCCCGGCTATGGCCACATCTGCGCAGTTGCCCTTTTCGGGGTCGAAATCCGCGGCGATTCCGGCCGCCGTGGCCGTTACGGGGAACATTGCGGCGGGGTATGGGTCGATACCCAGTTCCCGTAATTTTGCGAGCGACTGGCGGCGCAGTTCCTCCTGCTCGCTCAACTGGTGCGTATTCATCTTTGTCTCCTTTTATCTTAACCGAGCCACAAAGATAGGCAAAAACAGAGAGATAAATTTATACAGATTCAGACTAAACAATATGCACCGTATGGGTGGGGAAATCTTAATCTTGAACGGTGGGCTGGGATTTTTTATTCAAATGTTATCCTGAGGAATATAGTGACGAAGGATCTCCCGCTTGGTGATAAACAATATAAGGAAGATTCTTCACTTCGTTCAGAATGACGTTTTTATAGCGATTCTTTGTTCCTGCTGGGAATAATACAACTTTATAATATACATGTTATCCTGAGGAATGTAATGACGAAGGATCTCCCGCTTGGTGATAAACAATATAAGGAAGATTCTTTACTTCGTTCAGAATGAAGTTTTTATTGCGATTCTTTGTTCCTGCTGGGAATAACAACTTTATAATATACATGTTATCCTGAGGAATATAGTGACGAAGGAGCTCCCGCTTGGTGATAAACATTATAAAGAAGATTCTTCACTTCCTTCAGAATGACATTTTACTGAATACGCAGAGTCGGAAAGCCTTATCCATTCCTTATAAATCAAAGCCACCGGTGTCGAAACCGGCCCTAATTCGTAGGATAATTGTATGTTTGTTGTTACATTTGTTAATGTAACCATACCATTTTAATTATGGATATCACTAAACGAAAACTATCGGGCAAAGTGCGCAGGGAGCACGACCTGCTGGGCGAAATGGATGTACCGCAGGAGTACTATTTCGGTATCCAGACCATGCGTGCGATGGAGAATTTCCATATCAGCCGCGTGCGGCTCCACTTCTTCCCGGAATTTATACGCGCGCTGGCCGAGGTGAAGCAGGCGGCCGCTATGGCTAACCGCGACCTCGGCCTGCTCGACCACCAGACGGCACACTCCATCACCAAAGCGTGCCGTGATGTGGCCTCTGGTATGCTCGACGACCATTTTGTGGTGGATATGGTGCAGGGCGGGGCGGGCACCTCTACAAATATGAACGCCAACGAGGTGATAGCCAACCGCGCCCTGGAAATAATGGGCCACCCTAAGGGCGAATATAAATATTGCCATCCGAACAACCATGTCAACCTGTCGCAGTCTACAAACGACGCTTACCCCACGGCGGTTAAGATAGCGTTGATACGCTCCATCGGGAAACTGGTCGGCTCGTTGAAATGGCTGTTGGACGCCTTCGCGGCCAAGGGGGAGGAGTTCGCCGGGGTGCTCAAAATGGGCCGGACCCAGCTGCAGGATGCCGTGCCGATGACACTCGGGCAGGAGTTCGAGGCCTACGCCGCCACCCTGCGCGAGGAGGTGGACCGGCTTGAACAGAACATGAAACTCTTCCTCGAGGTAAATATGGGCGCTACGGCAATCGGTACGGGTATCAACTCCGACCCCGACTACTCGGCCATCTGTATCCGACACCTGCGGGAGATTACGGGTCTGCCGCTGGTCGCTGCAAGCAATATGATTGAGGCTACCAACGATACGGGGGCGTTCATAATGAACTCCTCGGCCCAGAAGCGGCTGGCTGTGAAACTCTCTAAAATATGCAACGACCTGCGCCTGCTCTCCTCCGGTCCGCGTGCCGGGCTGAACGAGATAAACCTGCCTCCGATGCAGCCCGGGTCTTCCATTATGCCGGGCAAGGTGAATCCGGTTATCCCAGAGGTGGTAAACCAGATAGCCTACCGCGTAATCGGCAACGACCTTACGGTGACGATGGCCGCCGAGGCCGGTCAGCTGGAGCTGAACGTGATGGAACCGATAATAGTCCACTGCCTTTTCGAGAGTATCGAGATGCTGATAAACGGTATGGATACCCTGCGCGAGAAATGTATCGTGGGAATTACGGCCAACGAGGATATCTGCCGGGCGATGGTACTGAACAGTATCGGGCTGGTTACGGCTCTGAACCCGTACCTGGGGTACGAGGCGTCCACCGCGCTGGCCCGCGAGGCGCTTCAGACCGGCAAGGGTATCTACGACCTCGTGTTGGAGAATAAGCTGATGAGCAAGGAGGAACTCGACGATATCCTGCGTCCGGAGAATATGGTTAAACCTCGCCGATTCCTGCGCAAGGGGCAGAAATAGAAACGGAGACTTTCCGTTTCATTCTTTTGGAATTAGCCCCCTCCGGCCAAAGCCCAGCATATTCGGGGAACGACTCCGGGCCGGACCGTTGGGTTAACAAGCGGGGACTGCGTAACGGTTGTATCATTTATTACAAGAATAGTCCGGATAAGTAAGAAAAACCGGGAAACCACATAAAGGTTTCCCGGTTTTTTTATCGATGCGTCCGCCGCCGGCTTTAGTGGTTGAATTTTTGCTGATGGTCTGTATGCGGGTACGGACCGGAATGGTGCCTCTTTCGTTCCGGACCGCCGTGCAAAAAGATACGGTCATGGCAATAATTTTTAAATCGGGGAAATATAACGACTTTTTTCGGCAGCTGATGTTTCTTGCGGTGCTGATAACCATAGGGATTCTGATATTCCTGCGGTTACAGTTCTTCGTGGGGGCGGCACTGGGTGCGTTCACGCTCTATATGGTATTCAGGACATGGATGTTCCGACTCACCGAGAAACTCCGATGGAAGCCCTGGATTGCCGGGGTGGCCGTAACGGGGTTCTGTTTCGTACTCCTCTCCGGAATCGGTTACGCGGCGTATACCATTATCGCGCGGGAAATGCCGTCGGTAGATGCGTCGAAGTTGGTGGACGGTGCCAAGAGTCTGGTGGCGAAGGCCAATAATATGTTCGGTATGAAACTGGTAACGCCCGATACCGCCCTCGAAAAGTCGGGAAGCGTGGCCGGGAAGGTTGTCGGGGCGGTGTTCAATACCACTTACAGTTTCGTGGCGAACATCTTTATGATGCTGATTATCGTCTATTTTATGTTCACCAAAGGTCGTAAGATGGAGTGCTACGTCTACCGTTACAGCCCGTTCCACGGCGAAAGCCTCGCCACCATAAAGCGGGAGGTTAAGAATATAGTATTCAGCAATGCGGTGGGAATACCGCTGATTATGGTGGCCCAGACCATCGTATCTTCCATTCTCTATTGGGCGGTGGGGATGGAAAATTACCTGTTCTGGGGGTTCCTGACAGCGCTTTGCGGACTGATTCCCCTCATCGGGTCGGGTATCGTCTATATGCTCGTCGCGATTTATTACCTTATCGCCGGAAGTTACTGGATTGCCGCCATCGTTTTCCTGTACGGGGTGCTCATAATATCCAATACCGACAACGTTATCCGTATAGTATTGATGCACAAAGTAAACAATACGCATCCGCTGATTGTGATTTTCGGGGTTATAATCGGAATCCCCATGTTCGGGTTCTGGGGGATTATCTTCGGTCCGCTGTTCCTGTCGATTTTCTTCCTGTTGATACGGATATATTACGCGGAGTATCGGCTACTTCTGCCGCAGGACGAGGCCGAGAGCTATGCCGGGCTGGGGTTCTCTGAGAACCGGGCGCCGTTCATCCCGGCGGCCGACTCGGTGTCGGAAGTCGGCAGCGGAACTTTGCAAACGGCCCATATCGACCGGCAGGCTATCGCGGAGGCAGTCGAGGAACAGAAATCGACTCTTCTCAACGGCGACCCGTGCGACTGCGTGAAACCCCCGTCGGATAAAAAACCCCGGCATGAAGGTAAATTTATGGACCGCTTCCGGAAGGATAATAAGGAAAACCTTTAACCAAACAGTCCCCTGCCCGCCCGGTAGGGGATTTTTATTGACGGGGATACTATGCCTGCTTCATGCACGGCGGGCTTGCGGATGCTCCATCTCGATGCCGGAGGCAACCGGGCTGTCGGTAGGGGGACAATCTATAAACATATCCTGCTCCCTTACCGGAAAAGGCTGGGCGGGGATTCCCCGCCTATGGCGGGCAGGGATTTATCGACGGCGGCCTGCCGGAAAAATGACTGTATTCTAATAGGTTTTGATGGATTTCTACAAACATGGCCCCCGTGCAGGTGTTAATTTTGTAGTGGAATCCGATTCACCGAAAAATAGACAATTTAATGAAGAGACTTATTGTGTTGTTGCTGATGCTGCCTTTAGCGGCAGCTGCCCAGCCGATGGAATGGACCGAAATATTTCCCGGTATCTGGAAAGGTGTGGCCGGTCGGCCGGAAGCCTACGACCTACTGACCGCTGCGGAATGTGAGCCGTTCGCCCGTTCGCTCGAAAGACTGGAACGTACGCCGTTTCCCTTCGACCCGGCGTACGTAAATGCCGAAGTTTCAGACGGAAATACATATCTGCGCTTTCCGCTCGAAAGGGACGAACAGATATACGGGCTGGGACTCAATTTCCAGACCGTCCACCAGAGGGGCAGGATACTCGGCTTGCATGTGGACCATTACGGCGGCCGGGACAACGGGCGCACACATGCCCCGGTACCGTTTTACGTCTCGTCGGCTGGTTACGGTGTGCTTGTGAATTCGGCCCGGTACATGACCTTCTATATCGGTACGGCGGTGCGCAGCGATGCCCGGGATGCACCTCGGGCGCGGGACCGCAATACCGATTCCGGATGGACCTCTCGGCCCTATTCGGATGCCGTGGAGGTGTACGTCCCGGCGGAGGGAGTCGAGGTCTATCTGTTTTCGGGCGGAACGCCGCTCGGTGCGGTGGAAAGATACAACCTTTTCTGCGGCGGGGGTGCCCTGCCGCCGCGCTGGGGCCTCGGTTTTACACAACGGGTGGAGAAACTTTCCGACGCGGCGCAAGTGGTCGCCGAAGCCGAAGAGTTCGAACGGCGCGGTTATCCGCTCGATTTTATCGGTCTGGAGCCGGGTTGGCAGTCACGCGCCTATCCTTGCACCTTCGAATGGGACACCGGGCGGTTTCCCGACCCGGCGGGACTCACACGGCAACTTCTGGACCGCGGTGTCAGGCTCAATCTCTGGATGAACCCGTATGTCTCGCCCGAGGCATCGATTTACAACGATATCCTGCCGCATACGGGTACCCATACCGTCTGGTGCGGGGTAGTGCCGGACCTGAACGACCCCGAGGCGGTAAGGATATGGACCGACAGGTTGCGGCAGGGGCAGGTCGATACGGGCGTGAGCGGTTACAAGATCGACGAGGTGGACGGATACGACCACTACCTTTGGCCCGATGTGGCCCGGTTCCCGTCGGGTACCAGTGCAGACCAGATGCGCCAGACCTACGGCGTACTGGCTCAGAAGGTTACGGCCCGCCTCTACCGCGATGCGGGTATGCGGACCTTCGGTCTTGTCCGGGCGTCCAACGCGGGAGCCAACAATATGCCCTATGTACTTTATAACGACTATTACAGCCATCCCGATTTTATTACTGCGCTGGTGAACAGCGGCTTTTGCGGGGTGTTGTGGACCCCTGAAGTTCGCAGCTCCAAAACGGCCGAAGAATGGCTCAGGCGGTTCCAGTCCGTGGTGTTCTCGCCGATGGCGATGATTAACGCCTGGTCGAGCGGAACCAAGCCGTGGTCTTTCCCCGAGGTGGCCGGGCAGGTAAAGTATTATGCCGAACTGCGGATGATGCTCATGCCCTACTTCTATTCGGAATTCGCCCGATACAGGTTCGAAGGGACTCCGCCCTTCCGGGCTATGGCACTCGAACCGGGATTCCGCTACGACTCCCGTACCGAAGCCGGCAGCCGGGACCTGGAAGATAATCCATACCTCGAAGCCGTTACCAGAGAGGTCAAAGACCAGTATATGGCCGGGAAATTTCTGCTGGTGGCCCCTATGTTCGCCGGCCAGACGAGCCGCACCGTTATTCTGCCGCAGGGTAACTGGTACAACTTCTATACGGGCCGTTATGCCGGAAACGGCGAAGAAATTACCGTGGAGCCGGGTTTGGACTTTATTCCGGTCTATGTCCGGGATGGGTCCGTAATACCCTTTATGCAGCCGCTGCTGCACTCTCCGGGACCTGATGATAAGGTGGATATAGAGTTCCGTCACTACGGTAACCGAGAGGGTAGCTACCGGCTTTATGACGACGACGGGACTACGTTCGCCTATGAGGACGGTCTTTATTCGTGGCGCACAGCCACCGTCAGTCGAAACGCCTGTGGAGAACTTACAGGGTCCCTCTCGGACCCGGAAGAGGGAAAACCGAATACGGTGGGACGGGTTACTTTCCGGTTTATGACCCGGTCGGAGTAAGGTAAGCCATGATTCCACGCGCCCACAGGCAAATTAGTTACATCGGATAAAAATCTCCGGCTGACTTTTGTTAGCTTTGCCGTGACGAATCAACGTTAACCTTATCAATTACATTATGGAAACACTTTATTGCCAGAGCTGCGCTATGCCGCTCTCGAATCCCGAAGAGGTCGGTACCGAGAAAGACGGTACGCCGAGTGCGGATTACTGTATCTATTGTTACAAAGAGGGCGATTTTACCGAAGATATCACGATGGAGGAGTGCATCGATAAGTGTGTACAATACCTGAGCGATTATAACGAACATGCAGAAGAAAAGCTGACCATCGACCAGGCTAAAGCGATGATGCGCGAGACGTTCCCGAAACTCAAACGGTGGCGCCGTTCATAAAGGGCGGGCATGTGGGCGGCCCGGTATGTGCCGGAGCTGCGGGATGCCCCTTCGCCCGGGGACATATCGGAAATAGAAGCGACGCTACTCCCGGCCGGGAGTAGCGTCGCTTCTATTTCAGTGAAGGCAACTTTACCGACGACTTTTACACCTGCCGGATAAGGCAGCCGAATCGGTGGTTTTCCCATGACGAATCGGAAAAGGGACGGGTTAACTTTCCCGGTGCGAATGTTTCCGGATATATACGCTCCGGTACTCTCCGGTACTCTCCGGTGCCGACGGGTCCGAACTATTCACCGTTGTCCCCTTCCTACATCGGGCGGGTACCTACGAAACCCGTTCTACCTTATGCTGTTCCTACGGGTCTCGTTTATAAGCTGATGGCTGAAAGGCGGCAGGAGGGTAGTCGTATCGAGCAGTTCGACCGTAAAGGAATCTCCGTCGGTGGCGATAGTTCCCGACCGGGCAGCTATCACATACGGCGGATCTTTCTCATATGACCGGACTATAACCCGCAGGCCGGAGTAGTAACGACCGTTGGCCGGATTACGGAGCTTCCGTGTCCAGTGTGGGTTGGCGGGCAGCAGGACGGTCGTTCGGATGCCGTTCCCCGGCGGTTAACCTTGACTATGATGTTGGAGGTCATGGGGCATTTTTCCGGGGACAGTGCAAATATCTTTCCCTTGCGCAAACCCTCCGGAAAGTGAGGAACTGTAGTGTTCCGATACAGAAGGTGAAAGTAGCCGGAAGATACCGAGAGACCGCCGTACGGACGGTGATGGGAAACAAAGCGGAAGTTGTTATCTCAATTCGTCGAGGAATTGAGTGCCCGTGTCGATAAAGGCGGCAAGGTCTTTCCAGAACCCTTTCCCGGCGCCCTCCTGAGGAGTGGCGGCGTTCAAACGGCAGAGAACTTCCGTACATTCATCCGAACCGAATTGCCGGAAGAGCGGAAGCATACGGTGGCAGATGCTTTTAACGGTGCGGAAATCGCGGCGAAAAAGGGCCGAACGGAGATTGCGCATATCGTCTGAGGCAGCGGTTTTAAACGTGTCTATTATCTCCTGCAACTCCTCCCCGTCGCCGAACAGCTCGATAAGCGATGCCGGTATATTCCGTCGGGAAGTGTTTCGACCGTCGGCGGGACCGTCATCCGATGTACCGTCCGCCCGACCGTCGGCCGGGATGTAACCCGGGTCTTCCGTACCGGGTCCCCCGGAATGTTCTGCGGACGCTATGTCGGTCGTGCCGGAATTGCCGGCGTGTGCCGCGGATGTTCCGGCGGTCCCGGCGGTCGCCGTAGTATTTTTTCCGGGAAACCCGGCGCTCTCAGGACTATCTGCTTTAGCTTTTCCGGAACTTAACCGGGCCGTTACTCCTGTTCCTCCGGCCGAAACCGGTGGGCCTCCGGCCGTTACGGCTGTTCCCCCGGCCGAGCCACTGACGGTTGCCGCCGTGTCAGGGGCCGCACTTTCATTATTATAGCAGGCGACACCCGCAACTTGGTTGTTGTATGCCGGGACTTTCTCGCTCGCTGTGCCTTTCCCGTCGGGAGGGCTTTGCGTTCCGGCGGTTCCCGAATTTACCGCCCGGCCCGCCACCGCTTCCAACGATGATAGGGAGACAGGCTTCGGGATATATGCGTCGAACCCCAGCTCGGCCGTGGAACGGGCGGTAAAATCGTGATGGCCGGTCATTACCACCACCGGGGTACCCGGACTCCGCCTGCGGACAGCCGCCAGCACGTCCGTGCCTTTATAATTGCCCATCTCCATATCGGTTATTACCATCCCGTAACCCGAGACGTCGGTAGCTCCGGAGACGATGCCGCCCGCATCGGAAGTCGACGAGGCCCTGTGGCTGAGAGCTGAGGCCATGCCGGTCAGAATCTGTAAAAGCACCGTGTCGTCGTCCACGAACAGTATCCGGCGCGAGGCTTCCGGGACGGCAAAGTCCGATATCTGCGCCGGAACCATAATCACCACGGTCGTACCCTCGCCCGGTGCCGACCGAATGTCCATCTCCCCGCCGAGCAGGTCCACAAGGCCCCTTACCACGAACATTCCGAAGCCGTGCCCTTCGGCCATTGCGCTGTTACGCTCCATCCTCCGGAACGGTTTGCAGATACGTTCCAGCTCCTCGGAGTCCATGCCGGTACCGGTATCCGTTACGGTGAGTTTTATCCGGTCTCCATTGAAAGATGCTCCGAAAGTAACACCTCCTTCCGTGGTGTATTTTACGGCATTGGAGAGTATGTTGAGGATTATCTGACGGAGCCTCATGGAGTCGGCCTCTATATAGAGCCCGCGCGGTATGCGGAACGAGGTCGTGAATTCCAGCCCTTTCTTGGCGGCCTGCTGCCGTACCATTCCGGCCGTCTCCTCGCAGAAGGGGAGGAGGGCGAAAGCCTGTGCCGAAGGCAGGGCGATTCCCTGTTCGAGGCTCGAAAACTCGAGGAGATTGCCGATAAGTGCGTTTATATGCTTACCGGAAAGTTCGGCCACGGCGATATCGCCCTCATCGGGTTCGCGGCCCTGCTTCCACAGTTCGAGGTAGCCGAGGATAGCGTTCAGCGGTGTCTTGATATCGTGCGAAACCGACAGCAGGAGTTTATGACGGCTGGCCATTATTTCGCGGACGCGTTCGTTGGCCCGTTCGAGCTGAATACGTGCCTGCTGGCCCTTGTTGGTGTCGTTGATGATGAGTATCACGAAGAAAGTCACCAGCAGCAGGCTTATCATAATACCGGCGAAAGAGTAGCGGTAATTCTGCTGTATAACGTCCTCGCTGTCCTCGATATGGCGGATGGTGGAGCGGATGGTGGCCGTGTGGAACCGGTTTAGTACCTCTATTATCTGGGCCGAAATCTCCTGGTCGGTCATCATCAGGCTGTTTATCTGCCTTTCCAGGGCACGGATATTCGACGAGTAGCCGGTGCGTATCTGCTCGACGTAGTTCATCGCGTCCGGTACAAGGCGGACCGAGTCGGGTTGCAGGGTGCGCAGGGTGTCGGTCCGTACGGTAAGGACGGTGTCGCGCTCGGGCACGAAAGCACCGGATACACGCTCCCAGAAGTTGGTCCTTCGCGGAGCCTCGAAAGATTCGGGCACCACGGACGTTACCAGGACGGTATCCTGAATTATTACCGGTTCGTCGTAGGTGAATAGTTTCTGTATGGAGTCCACCGGATTGTAGCTCGTGAGCTGGGTGTTGAGCCGGTAGACGATATCGCCCTTCTGCCTCAGCAGGGCACCTATCTCCATAATGTGGCCCAGATTGGAGGTGTCGCCGGTAAGACGGCTCAGGTAGGCGAGCGAATCCAGAAGGGTTTCGGTCTCCTCTACCTTCCCGCGGAACGCACGCAGGTGGGCGGCATTCTTGGAATTCAGGTAAATATTGGCCGTAGACTGGGCTTCCGAAACGGAAAAAACCACCTGATTGGTTATCTTAAGCAGGTCGGAATAGTTCTCTATGTGCTGCTTCTGGCTGCGGACACTGCCGCTCAGGCTGTAAATATAGAGGCTGGCGGCAATACATATCACTGCAATCAGCATATAGATGCCGATTGCCTTCCACCTTATATTTTTTTCGTAACTGCCGGGCATCTTCGGTTGCCTAAGTTCCGGTCCGCTGGCCGGATACCTTATTATATAAGTAACGTATTACTGTCTCCCAAAAGTATAAAATTAATTACACACACCATTCCACATATATTCCACACCCGGGTGTGGAATATTTCCACATTTTCCACATAAGCGGTGCCGGTTTCGGATTTTTGGCATGGTGGGGTAAATATCTTAAAAACAGGTGTTTGAGGGGTGATAAAGTCGGGCGGCGCTCTGTTGGCATACCGGTTGAATAGGTATAAGTGAAAACACGATTATAGTTAACCAAAAACGCATAACATGAAAAAGGTAATTTTAGTGACACTTTTCCTTGCAGGTACGGCGGTATTCGCCTACGCTCAGGCTCCCGAAGGAGAAGAAGCTCCCCAGACAGAAGAACAGGCTCCCGAAGTTGAAGAGGCAGAAGCTCCGGCAGAAGGTTTCGTACTTTCCGTAATCGAATCGCCGGAAGGCGAATGCGAAAGCGAGTGCGAGGAAGCCAAAGAAGAAGAAGCGGCCGAAGAATTTACTTTCACCGAAAGCCCGGAAGGTGAATGTGAAAGCGAGTGCGAAGAAGCCAAGGAAGAAGAGGCCGCAGAAGAATATGCTCTCGTAGAATCGCCGGAAGGTGAAGAAGAAGCTCCTGCCGAAGAGGCCGAAGCTGAAGAAGCAACCGAAGAATTTGCATTCACCGAAAGCCCCGAGGGTGAGGGTGAAAGCGAATGCGAAGAAGCCAAGGAAGAAGAGGCCGCAGAGGAATATGCGCTCGTAGAATCACCCGAAGGTGAAGAAGAAGCCCCGGCAGAAGAAGCCGAAGTTGAGGAAGCGGCCGAAGAGTTCGCCCTCTCACTGACCGAAAGTCCGGAAGGCGAAGAAGAAGCTCCGGCAGAAGAAACCGAAGAAGCACCGGCTGAAGCATAGATATAAATGCACTCATTTCTTTAAAAGTTACAATAGGTTTGCGAAAAGGCGGCTCTCGTGCAGGGGCCGCCTTTGTTTTGTTGGCCCTCGACAGCGGGCGCAGGGCGGGCGAGAGCCGTAGGTATGTCCGGGATTGTTTTCCCGGGCAATTCTGTTCCGGTTCTCTCGTTTGATATAATAGGGATGATATGTTACGGTTAAGGTAGTTATATTAATCGGGCGAGAAATTGCTTGATAAATGGATATAAGGATTCCTGTTATGGGGTCGGTGTAAAATATAGAAAAGGATTATCTTTGCACCGTCACTTCCCGCCACAGCCCCGGCCGCGGTTGCCCTTTCCGTCTGCCGCGGCGCAAAAATTTATCCGAATTTATGAGTGAACAGATTAAACACGAGTGCGGTATAGCCATGGTCAGGCTGCGCAAACCGCCCGCATTTTACCGTGAAAAGTACGGCCGGACCAATTACGGACTCGACCTGCTCTATCTGCTGATGGAGAAACAGCACAACCGCGGTCAGGAGGGAGCCGGAGTTGCGTGCATAAAACTCGACGCCCGGCCCGGAAGCGAGTATATATTCCGCGAGCGGGCTATGGGCAGCGGCGCCATCGGCGAGGTGTTCGCCGGTATCCACGCCGGGGTGCGGGAGGCCGCGGCGGCGGGAGTGCCGGAGGAAGAGTATCCGTTCCACGGGGAGGTCTATATAGGCCACCTGAGGTACAGTACTACCGGCCGGTCGGGGATTTCTTATACCCATCCTTTCCTGCGGCGCAATAACTGGCGTATCCGTAACCTTTGTCTGGCCGGGAATTTTAACCTGACCAACGTGGACGAGGTGTTCGATATTATAGTCAGCCGCGGCCAGCATCCGCGCCACAATGCCGATACCTTTATAATACTGGAGCAACTCGGTTACCTGCTCGATGCGCAGGTCCAGCAGCTCCGCGACCGGTTTAAGGCCGAGGAGGGGCTGATGGGCGAGGAGCTGAATGCACGTATAGAGTCGGAACTCGATATGGAGACCGTGGTACGCCGGGCGTCGGCAACGTGGGACGGCGGGTTCGTGATTTGCGGTTCGACGGGAAGCGGCGACGCCTTCGTGTTCCGCGACCGGTGGGGTATCCGCCCGGCCTTCTGGTACTGCGACGACGAAATTGTGGTGGCCGCTTCCGAGCGGGCCGTTATCCAGACCGTGCTCGACGTAGAGACCGACCGGGTCTGCGAACTGCGGGCGGGCGAGGGAATGTTTATCGACCCGGCCGGGGAGGTGACTCTGGCGCAGGTACTCGATCCGGCCCAGCCGACCCGTCCCTGCTCGTTCGAGCGAATCTACTTCTCGCGCGGCAGCGACCGCGATATTTACCGCGAGCGCAAGGCCCTCGGGCGCCTGCTGGTGCCGTCGATACTGGATAGCGTGGACTATGACCTCGACCATACCGTATTCTCCTTTATTCCCAACACCGCCGAGGTGGCCTATTACGGCATGGTTGAGGGCCTGAATGACTACCTGAACGGGCGTAAAGCCAGTGCCATAGCCGCCCTGCCGCAAGCCACTCCACCGGCCGTGGAGGAGATTCTGTCACATACGGTCCGCACGGAGAAACTGGCCGTAAAGGATATAAAGTTACGCACGTTTATCGCCGAAAACGATTCCAGGAACGATCTCGCCGCACACGTTTACGATATCACGTACGGCACGGTGGAGGCCGGGGTGGACAGTATCGTGGTCATAGACGACAGTATAGTGCGCGGGACTACGCTGCGGCAAAGTATCGTTAAGATACTCGGCCGCCTCGACCCGGTCGATATCGTTATCGTTTCGTCCTCGCCGCAGGTCCGCTACCCTGACTGCTACGGTATAGACATGTCGCGGATGGGCGAGTTTATAGCCTTCAATGCGGCCGTGGACCTGCTCAGGGAGAGCGGCAGGCAGGAGGTTATCGAGGCGGTGTACCGGAAATGCAAAGCGCAGGAGGACCTGCCCAAAGAGCAGGTCGTAAACCATGTGAAGGAGATATACGCTCCGTTCACCGACCGGGAAATTTCGGAGCGTATCGCCCGGCTGGTAACACCGGAGGGATGCCGGTGCGGGGTGAAAGTGGTTTACCAGACTATCGAAGGACTCCACAAGGCCTGCCCCGGCCACAGCGGCGACTGGTACTTCTCGGGCGACTATCCCACACCGGGCGGTAACCGGCTGGTCAACCGCGCCTACATAAACTGGTACGAAGGGCGGCGGCAGGAGAGGTAAAGGCCGTATGGCGTGTATAGTCGGTATCCGACGGGTAAGGTTTATTTGCTGTGTGTAAATGCCTTATACTAAGTGTTTTGTATGCATTTTCCCGCTGTTTGGGTTAGAATTATATACGGATTCTTCGCTACGTTCGGAACGACAATATAAAATATGCTGCCGAGGAACCGTGAGGTGACGAAGCATCTTCCGTTGAGGGGTGTACCGTCCGGATACCGCAAAACATTAAGGATAATGTAAGCAAGATTCTTCGCTTTGCTCAGAATGACATATTGGGGTAGGCAGGCTCTCTCTTGCTGGGTCACCTCGTTCGGAATGAATCACTTCCCGGATATTGCTTTTCCCGCCGGGGTTTCGTATATTTGTCGGCAACGTATAAAAGGTGCCCGTTCCGTTGCAGGGACGGGTTTTTCATGTGTGGCGGTGGGTCCGCCTATCGGAACGGTTTATGCGAAGGCCGTTGTTGAACGAAGAATTTAAGCGATGTATAACGAAGAATTTATGAAGGAGGCCATTGCGCTGGCTGTCCGGAGCGTGGAATCCGGCGGGGGCCCGTTCGGTGCCGTAATTGTCCGCGACGGGGAAATTATCGCCCGGGCGTCCAACAGCGTTACTCTGGACAATGACCCTACAGCCCATGCCGAGGTCAACGCCATCCGGGAAGCCTGCCGTCAGGCCGGGGATTTCAAACTCGAAGGGACTGAGATTTATTCATCCTGTGAACCGTGTCCCATGTGCCTCGGGGCTATCTATTGGGCAGGAATATCCACCATATATTACGGCGGCTGTAAACGCGACGCCGCGGACGCCGGCTTCGACGACTCGTTCATCTACGATGAAATCGCGCTCCCGTATCATGTGCGTAAAGTGCCTGCGATACAAAAACTTTCCGACGAAGCCCTCCGACCGTTCCGGTTATGGACAGCCAAACCGGATAAAACCGAATATTGACCGTAACCGAAGCGGTTTAAAAAAGAGGGTGCTCCTGATTTCAGGAACACCCCTTTTTTATCACAACGTTCGTCAGTGTCACGTATTCATCGCGCCGCACACGTTGATAACCTGCCCGCTGACGTACGAAGACAGGTCGCTGGCAAGGAATATACAAGTGTTGGCTACATCTTCGGGAGTACCTCCGCGGCGCAGGGGAATCTGTTTGTACCAGCCCTCCTTAATTTCGTCCGAAAGCTGGTCAGTCATTTCGGTGATAATGAACCCCGGCGCGATGGCATTGGCGCGGATACCGCGCGGGCCCAACTCCTTGGCAATGGATTTGGCGAGGCCTATCATGCCCGCCTTGGAAGCCGAGTAATTCGCCTGCCCGGCATTGCCCGATACTCCCACGACCGACGACATGTTTATAATGCTACCGCCCTTCTGGCGGACCATTATGGGGGTGACGGCATGGATAAAGTTGAATGCCGATTTGAGGTTGACGTTAATAACCATATCCCACTGCTGCTCGCTCATGCGCATCATGAGACCGTCGCGGGTAATACCGGCATTGTTTACCAGGATATCTATGCGGCCGAAATCCTCGGCTATTTGCTTCACCACATTTGCAGTATCTTCGAAACTGGCCGCATTCGACGCGTAGCCCTTCCCCTTTACTCCGAGGTCGTTTATAGCTTTTTCGGTTGCCGCGGCGTTATCGTCCATAGCAAGATCGGTGAAGGCGACGTCCGCCCCCGCCTCGGCGAATTTCAGGGCTATCGCCTTACCGATACCGCGGGCGGCTCCCGTCACTACGGCCACCTTTCCTTCAAGTAATTTCATATTTAAAGTTATTTGGTTAGTATTCCAACAACTGCAAAAATAACAAAATTTTGCAAGCCGGGCTACTAATAAAAAAAGTCGGCTTTTTCCCGGTAAAATCGAGTGTGTATATGTAAAGGTAACCGTGAAATATACTTACAGGATTATCCGCTTAAAGGATTCATTAATAATAGGGGAATGACTTAACCGGCATGTGAGTGGTTCGAATTCGTTTCATTCTATGCAAGTCAAATCAGTAAGTACGGGAATTCTCTAAATAAACGCCCTGAAAATAAAAACAAACCACCGGTAGGAAATTCCATAAACGGATACGATATTCCATTTCGATTGGATGGTATAAAATCTAACTTGGCTCACGAAAGATTTAGGTTTATGCACGACGGAACGGGCAGCAGTACTTTATATAAAGGACGTTTTATACTAAATACCCAAAAGATATAGAACACTTTTACTAACCTTTTCTAACCTAACTTCTTATTATGGCAAAACACCTACTTCAGGGAGAAGGGGCGTCTTTCAAACGGACATCCCTCACTTTACGCAGGCTTTTGTTATTAGCCTCTTTCACACTTATCTCACTGGCCGCATCGGCACAGAACCGTACCATCTCCGGGACGGTCGTAGATACTAAATCAGAGCCGGTTATCGGCGCCAGCGTCATTATCGAAGGCACTACCCGCGGTATAACCACCGGGGCGGACGGTACGTTCACCCTCACCGACGTTCCCACCACCGGGAACCTGCTGGTTACCATGCTCGGCTACACCAATCAGACCGTGCCACTTACGGGCCAGACCAATTACCGCGTGGTTCTTGACGAAGGCGTGGAAATGCTCGAGGAACTCGTTGTGGTCGGCTACGGCGTTATGCGCAAGAGCGACGTTACCGGAGCAGTGGTTTCGGTAAGCGATGCCGTATTAACTGAACGGCCTGTAACCAATGCGTTCGAGGCTCTTCAAGGTCGGGCGGCAGGTGTGGATATCACGACCGGTGCACGTCCGGGTGAACTGGGTCGGATCCGTATTCGCGGTGAACGCTCGATTACCGGTTCCTCCGAACCTTTATATGTGGTCGACGGAATTCCCATGCTGGGCGATAATAATATCGCGATGCTCAATACCTATGATATCGAGTCGATAGAGATTCTAAAAGACGCGTCGGCGACGGCTATCTACGGGTCGCGCGGTGCGAACGGTGTGGTCCTCGTTACCACAAAAAGGGGAGCGGCCGGAAAATTTTCCATTACCTACAACGGTAGTGTTAGTATATCGAAGCGGCAGGACAGTCAGGATCGATATAATGCGGCAGAATGGATAGACTTTACCCGCTGGGCGAATTATTATGCTGATATGGAAGAGGCTCCGTCGAACCGAATTGGGTACCCCCGTGGCGACCAGCCGACAAAGGCGATGGACCAGTTGATGTTCAGTGCGGACCCTTACGCATGGGCAAACGTGGAAAAAGGATGGGCGAACGGAACATGGGACGGATCACTGGTTGAAACCACCGACTGGGCCGATTTCGTTACCCAGACAGGTGTTACTTACAACCAGTCTCTCAGTGTAAGCGGAGGTACGGAAAAGGTTACGGCCCGTGCATCGTTCGGATACGTTAACGAACAGGGAACCGTTAAAGGGCAGGAGCTGGACCGCTACAATTTTAGCGTAAGCACGGTGATTAAGCCGCAGAAATGGTTCGAGTTGGGTGGTAGTATTACCGGTGTATGGACGGAGCAGGAGTACGGTATGGACCGTACCGGTGGGGCAAGTAACTCCGGCCCGGTATCCGCTTATGCGGCAGCCATGCGGCAATACCCTTATGCAGTACCCTATGACGACGATGGTAACCGTATCCTTAAACCCGGCGGGGAACCGGGTCTAAGCACTGTGGTAGACGAGCATAAATATTCCCGGAACAGACGGGAACGCCTTCAGGTCGTTGCCAATATTTATGCCCAGATACAACTTCCGGTAGAGGGCCTTTCTTACCGGTTTACCTTCGGACCCGGGTTCCGTTATAACCGAAGGGGAGTATTCGTTAGCGGTATGTCCGCCGCACGTGACAGCGATTTGAATATTGCGAACCTCGACAACAACCGTCAGACAAGCTGGAACCTGCAGAACCAGATTAACTATATCAGGACTATCGATAAACACAGTTTCGGGGTAACTCTGGTGCAGGAGGCGGATAAATACCAGCAGGTTACCGATAATATAAATACCCAGAACCAACCGATCGAAGATGCACTTTGGAACAATATCGGTTCCATCGACAGGTCTTCGACCGACTTGACCGGTATCGGTTCAGGCCTTACCGAAAGGCAGATGGCTTCCTACCTGTTCCGCGCAAATTACAGTTTTAACGACCGGTATATAATCACGGCCAGCGGACGGTGGGACGGTTCGTCGGTTCTTGCCGAAGGTAATAAATGGTCGTTCTTCCCCAGTGTCGCCGCGGCCTGGCGTATCGAACAGGAGGAGTTTATGAAAGATATTCCGTGGATCTACCAGTTGAAATTAAGGGTAGGTTACGGGGTTACCGGAAACCAGGCGGTGGACCCGTATACCACACTCGGTAATATTTCGCAGGGATTTATCTCTTACGGTGGAAACGTGAGCAGATATTATTTTATTAATGACCATATTATAACGGGTACATACAACCGTCTTCCGGATATTTCTCTTGGATGGGAAAAAACCCATCAGGTCAATTTAGGGCTCGATTTTTCACTTTTTAAATCGAGGCTTAACGGTAGTATAGAATTTTATAAATCCAGGACTACCGACCTGCTTCTGGAAACTGCTATACCTTCAATCACAGGTTATACTACCACCCTAACAAATATCGGTGAAACCCGGAATAAAGGGGTAGACATTACACTAAATACCATTAATGTAAAGGCGGGCGACTTTATGTGGGAGACCAGTCTGAATATGGCTTGGCAGAGAAACCGGATTACCAAACTTTCCGGCGGTAAAGAGGATGAAGTGGATAACGAACGTTTTATCGGTCATCCTCTCGGAGTATTCTACGGTTATGAAGCCATAGGAATTTGGAGGGAGGAAGATGCAGCAGAGATGGATAAGTTCAATCAGAACGGTCACAGCTTTAAAGTCGGTGAGGCCAGAATTAAAGACCAGAATGGCGATTATGAAATAAACGCAACCGACGACCGCGTAATTATCGGTAACCGCAACCCTATCTGGAGTTGGGGTATGGGCAACACATTCACTTGGAAAGGCATAGATCTGTCCGTTATGATAAATAGCCGTATGGGCTTCTGGACAAGCGGGGGTGATGTCAACGGTTCTGCCCGGTTTGCCGTACGCAAGGTTGATTATTATACTGATGCAAATCCAACGGGGAAATATCAGCGTCCGATAAAAACTACGGATGGAAGTGATGCTTCCCAATATCCCGATGCTCTCGGTTATTCCAAAGCGGGATATGTCAGCCTTCGTCATATATCGCTGGGTTATAACTTTCCCGGTAGAGTAACTCAAAAACTACGTATGGAGAACCTACGGGTATATGCGCAGGTTGTAAACCCGACTATGATCTGGTCGCAGTGCGATTTCAAAAATATGGACGTGGGCCGGGAGGGGAACGAAAGTTCGAACACTCAGGGAAATTACCTGTGGAACCGCCAGTTCGTATTCGGTCTTTCGGTAACTTTCTAATGTCGAACCAATTGAAATTTGAATTATGAATAATTACAAAAATATAATTGCAGGTTTTCTGGTTACAGGAATATTTGCTTTAAGCTTTTCTTCCTGTACGAACGATTTCCTTGAAGAGAATCGCTCCACACATTATACTACACAATACCTCGATACACCTGAAGGCTTGAGGGAAATGGCATTGGGTTTACCGACTGCCTTTAAACTTCACAGTGCGCATGAGTACAGTTTCCCGATGACCAATTACGGGGTGGATGAATTTACCACCGGAAGCGACCCGGCAAACCAACCGTGGAACGACTACGACGACCGCCTTCAATCCACAGTTGTAAGCTCATCGAACCCCTGCCACCCCCGTTATCTTTGGGATATGGCATACATATTTGTAAGTACGGCCAATATCATCCTTGAGAAGGCACCGGTAGTGCTGGAAGGAGAGAGCGATATGAACCAAATCCTTGCCGAAGCCCATTTTGTAAGAGGTTGGCTCTATTTCTGGATGGTACAGCAGTGGGGCGATATCCCCCTTATTACAGAACCTGTAAAGGGGTTGGAGCGGGAGTATGTAAGGGCTCCAAAAAAGGAAGTGGTCGAACAGATTGTCGAAGACTTGAAATTCGCATATGATAATCTTACCAACCCTTCGAGTATCACTCCCGGTAAGATTTATAAGGATGCCGCGGCCCATTATCTTGCAAAAGTTTTGCTTTATAAACACTGTGAAATAAACGGGGATATGTTCGCCGGTTCCAAGGATACGGACCTTGCGGAAGCTCTCCGACTTTGTGACGAGGTGATTGCCCGCCGCCAACTGGCCCCTGATTTTATGGACCTGTGGGATTATTGGGGACCCGACGGAGCTAATGAATTTCTCGATGAAGTCATACTTGCGGCCCAGTATACGGTAGAAAATGCCGGTGCTAACGGACGTTATTCCAATATGCTGTGCCTCCAGTTTGTTTCCGTTTACCAGAATTGGACAGGAATGATCCGGAATCTCGAGGGCGGACGCGAATATGCCCGTCTCAGGACGACTAATTATGCGATGGATGTATACGATAGGGTAAACGATTCCCGGTTTTGGAAAAGTTTCCGCACCACTATGACAGTTAATGACCCAGACCATAAGAATTCTTTTACAGAAGATTTGGAATTGGGTCAGACAGGAATAATGTGGATTATAAACAACCCCGATGATGCAAACCGTTTCAGACTACCGAGGGATACGGAAGTAACCGTACCAGGTTCTACTGCGGCACTTAGTCCTGCCGTCATGTTGATGAATGACGGGACAGGAAACTACGATAATATACGTAGTTCGGTATTACTTCCTAACGGACCCGGGGCGAATAACATTGTTCCAAATGTACTCCCGCGATATCGTACAATCGAGGGCCAACCAAATGCCGATACTTATTACTATCCGACGACACAGAATAACTCTGTTTGGCCTGCACTCAGTAAATACCTCGACGGGGCACGTTCGGACCATAGTAAGGAAGGAAGCCAGCGCGACGTTATTAAGGCTCGTTTGGGGGAAACTTACCTTATAGCTGCCGAGATAAAAGTTCGTCAGGGTAAATATCAGGAAGCGATAGATATGTATGTTAATCCCCTGCGCCGCCGTGCCGCATACAAGAGCGGAGAGGACCGCTCCGAGCAGAAACACGGGGGGCAGGCATACACGGAATCTGTTAACGCCACGGAATGGGTAACCCGTCCGACCAGCTTCTGTCCGGTAAATACATATTACCTGTCTAACAATATCCCTGTTACTACGGCTGCAACCGACCTTACCATCGGAAGTTACACAAATCTTCCCGCGGAAGATGAAGCGATTATTGCGGCTCTGGGTTACTCTTCGGATTATGACCGCATGTTGTGCTTTATCCTAAACGAACGCTCCCGCGAACTTATGGGCGAACTTATTCGATGGGAGGATCTGGCACGCACTAAAACGCTAATCGACCGTGCCATGACCTTTAACGGGGATACAAAACAGGCTAATCAATTGAAGGAATACCACTACCTCCGACCGATTCCGCAGGAGTTCCTCGATGCCGTATGGGTAGACGGACGTCCGCTAACCTTGGCCGAGAAACAGGCAATGCAGAATCCAGGATATCGATAATTAACATATAAATAAAGGATCGGTAATATGAATAAGTTAAAAAAAGCAGCTTTACTGTTGGTTGTGGCTATTACACCTTTTGCATGTAGTAGTCCGGTAGAGGAGGTGGGTGCCGGAAACGAAATATTTGACGGAACACGGGCAATCGAAACCGTGGAAACTGACGATAATTCTGCTGAGCCCCTTGCAGATGCAGTGATTACCGGTATAGACTTTACATTGACCAATAACACTACAATTGAGATTAGTGATATTTATATAGGATTGACAGGTAAAGTCGGTCAGACTTCCTATAGTTTTATTAGTCAGGACCCCGGTTGGGTAGTACCCGGAGAAATAACAGGCTTGCCCGCCTATAAAGGTTGGGATGTTTTACTCGAACCAGGTGCAACTGTTACTGATTTGCAATTGGAAATTTATGCTTCGACATGGGATGACCAGGTAGTGCCGATTTTTGCCGGTATCGACAGCTACCCGGGCAGTCAGGCTTACGTTAACTTTTACAGGGGTAACCGGGTTTTTATGTCCTTGGGTGATATACAAATTCCATCATCCGGGTCAAGGCGAATGCTGAAAATATTTTTTCAAAACTGAGATTAACTATTACGAAAAATGATAAGAATGATATGAGAAAAGGAGGTCTGTAATGGCCTCCTTTTTTTGATAGTAATTTAAATACCACGTATTTCGGGACTTATTTTTTTGGGTTTACAACCAAACTCTTGCCGTTAACTTCATATCTCCATCCCATGCATCTCTTTTGCTGTACGGTAAGGGCAATGGCAAGCAGTATCGTAACGGTGCGGAAGATATTTGCGTTAAGGTTACCGGCTGCGGTGGATGAAGCCCCGAAAACCATCCACGAGAGGTTCATCAGAATATGAAGCCAGACTACCGTCCACAGATTGAAATTCCACTCGGCATATATCCAACTGTATAGCAGTGCCGCGCCGAATGTAATACCGAACGATGCGAGGGCCGACATCAAGTCATGTCCCTGGTATAGATGAAGTGCGCCGAATATCAGCCCGTCAATAAGTACAGCGGGGATAAATCCCCATCGGCAATAACGGAATAATAACCCGAACAACACTCCCCGGAAAAACAATTCCTCCAGAAACCCGGCCAGAAAAGCATAGGAGATAATCGTATCCGCGCTGATAGTCCGGTTAATTCCGCCGGTGACGGCGTAACCGGCGAACATAGGTAGTGTGGCTATTATGGAAAATAGGAAACCGGCCGGTAGGCCCCGCAACGAGAGACCCAGAGGATCCTTCATGATGCCACTATCCGTGTGTCTTGTGAAATTACTTAAAAGCCATATGCTTATACCCGAAAGTATGAACCCGGGCAGGTATATCGCAATCATCCGGAAACTGCGGCCCAAGGGGGGCCGACGAACTGGCTCAAAGGCGGAGAATATCCGTAAACCAGATTATAAACACGATAAACGGGAGCAGTACGGAAAGTAATTTTTTCATTGTGTGGTGTGAGAGAGATTTTTCAATCGCACCGATGGCTGCTATCCACCGGTGCGGTCGATAAATTCGCCGGAGCGGCTGTAAAATCAGACCTTTTTTGTAATTTTACATTTCATTATACGTAACTATTAATTCTGCATACAATGGAGAGGGATACACAGGTATTTGACCTTATAGGTCAGGAGAAGGAGCGCCAGATGCGCGGGTTGGAACTTATTGCATCGGAGAACTTCGTGAGCGACCAGGTGATGGAAGCGATGGGTTCGGTGCTGACGAATAAATACGCCGAGGGGTATCCCAATGCACGATATTACGGCGGCTGTGCCGTGGTGGACAAGGTGGAACAGCTTGCAATCGACCGACTCAAAGAGTTGTACGGCGCGGAATATGCCAACGTTCAGCCCCATTCCGGGGCTCAGGCCAATATGGCCGTATTCCTTGCGGTTATGAAGCCGGGCGACACTTTCCTCGGGCTGGACCTCGCCCACGGAGGGCACCTGTCGCACGGATCGCCCGTGAACTCATCGGGTATACTTTATAAGGCGGTGGGTTACAAGGTCGACGAGCAGACGGGAGTTATCGACTACGATATTATGGAGCAGCTGGCTCTGGAGCATAAACCGAAACTTATAGTGGGCGGAGCTTCGGCATACAGCCGTGAGTGGGATTATGCCCGCATGCGGCAGATCGCCGACAAGGTGGGTGCTCTGCTTATGGTGGATATGGCCCATACGGCCGGTCTTATCGCGGCGGGTATACTCGAGAACCCGGTTAAGTATGCACATATGGTTACATCGACCACGCATAAAACCCTGCGCGGCCCGAGGGGAGGGATAATTCTGCTTGGACGCGATTTCGATAATCCGTGGGGACTGACGACCCCGAAGGGCGAGGTGAAAAAGATGTCGGCGCTGCTCAACTCCGCAGTATTTCCCGGGGTGCAGGGCGGTCCGCTGGAGCATGTGATTGCGGCGAAGGCCGTGGCTTTCGGCGAGGCTCTCGAGCCGTCCTACAAGGTGTACCAGCAGCAGGTGGTTAAGAATGCCCACGCGCTCGCCGAGGCGTTCGTCAAGCGGGGATATAAAATAATATCCGGCGGTACGGACAACCACCTGATGCTTATTGACCTGCGGACTAAGTTCCCCGACCTTACGGGCAAGAAGGCCGAGATAGCGCTCGGTGAAGCGGAAATCACGACCAATAAAAATATGGTGCCCTTCGACTCCCGCTCACCGTTCCAGACTTCCGGTATCAGGGTGGGGACTCCCGCCGTGACCACCCGGGGGTTGAAGGAAGAGCATATGGACGTAATTGCCGGTATGATAGACCGGGTTCTTTCGGACCCGGAGAACGCGGAGGTTAAAAAGGCCGTTGCCGCGGAGGTGGAAAAGATGATGTCTTCGTTCCCGTTGTTCGGCTGGTAGGTTCGGCCGCGGGCAGTATAATAATGGAACCATCACCCTGCCGGGTGGTGGTTTTTGTTGAGGTATCTACTTACGATACACACTGATATGTGCTGCGGCCCGCCAACCCGCCACCGGAGGGCGCACATCTGCAAAGTACATAAAAATTGCCCGTTGTTTTAAATTACCATATCGTAACTATTTTTAAGGAAATGACATTTGACGTATCCGGCCCCGGACTCATAGTGAAAAATTTGTAATGAAAAACAAAACCAATGCGATGCGCCTGCTCGACCGGGCGGGAATAAGGTACCGGGTCTATACTTACGATTTCGACCCGGACGACCTTTCGGCCGCCAAGGTTGCCGCGGTTTTGGGTGTGGACGTAAACCTGATTTATAAAACGCTTGTACTGAGGGGTGAGCCGTGCGGTGTATTCGTCTGCATGGTGGCGGGGGACGAAGAGGTGGACTTTCGGAAAGCGGCGTCGGCCGCGGGCTGCAAGAGGGCTTCGATGGTCCCGATGAGGGACTTGCAGCCGCTTACGGGCTACATACGCGGGGGATGTACCCCGGTGGGAATGAAAAGGTCGTATCCCGTTATTATCGACCGCTCCTGCTTGGGTAAAGATGAAATATATATAAGCGCAGGTACACGAGGGATGCAGTTGAAGGTAGCGGTGAGCGATATTTTTTCGTTTACAGGGGCCGTGGTGGCGGAGCTTACCGGCTGAAACAGCGGGCGCGGGGAGTAAGTTGGACCCCTGCGGGAATTGCATATGCGGGCAGGTTAGTTGCCTGACGCGGTTAAGTAGAGTGTGAAATACTGAAACACTAATCCGGGGGCCGTGGTTGCCTGCATTTAGAGGTGGAAAATAGCGGTCGCGGCGTAGTTTCGGACTATACCCCGGCGATAACGATGCACGGGCATGGTCGCGAATCTTACCGGCAGCAAATAACCTGCATGGGGTATGGTTGATGAACTTGCCGACGGGAATAGCTGATAAGTAAGGCGTACATCGGTGGTCCGGTAAAAGACGAGTGACTTATACGGGTGGAAAAAGATTCCCGTAATAAGGGACAAAGCAGGGAATAGGTGTGTAGCCCGTAAATCCGGCTTTCGATTGAGCCTTCGATACCAACCGTCTTTATCCCCGTATAAAAACACTATTATTTACCCCAGTTCTCCCGGTCGAGGGTGCGGTAGTTCACCGCTTCGGCGATATGGGCGGAGCCGATACGGTCACTGCCGTCGAGGTCGGCTATGGTTCGGGCAATTCGGATTATCCGGTCGTACGCCCGGGCGGAGAGACCAAGGCCGTGAATTGCTCGTTCCAGCAGAGCGGAGCAATCCCGGTCCACCGGAGCGTATGAGCGGAGCATCGCGCTGTTCATCATAGCGTTTGTATGGACCCCCGGCAGGTCGCGGAACCGCTCCGACTGCACCTCCCGTGCCCGGCCGACGCGTTGCCTGATAGCAGTGCTGCCTTCGGGGCGGGTGCCTGACGTAATATCCTGTAACGGCACGGGGGCCACCTCGATATGGATATCTATCCGGTCGAGCAGGGGGCCGGACAGGCGGGCCATATATTTTGCGACACTTCCCGGGGTGCAGGTGCACTCCTTGCCCGGATGGTTATAAAATCCGCACGGGCATGGGTTCATTGCCGCGACCAGCATAAAATTGGCAGGGTAGGTTACGGTATATTTAGCCCGGGATACCGTGATACACCGATCCTCCAAAGGCTGGCGAAAAACTTCCAAGGCGGTGCGCCCGAACTCCGGAAGTTCGTCCATAAAAAGTACTCCGTTATGGGCCAGCGAGATTTCGCCCGGCTGCGGATTCGACCCGCCGCCCACGAGCGCCACCTGTGAGGCGAGGTGGTGCGGCGAACGGAACGGGCGGCGGCTCATCAGCCCGTCCACCGCGCCCGGTTTACCGGCGATACTGTGTATCTTAGTGGTTTCGAGGGCCTCTTCCGGAGTCATTCGGGTGAGGATACCGGGCAGTCGGCGGGCCAACATGGTTTTGCCCGAGCCCGGCGGCCCGACCATAAGTATATTGTGCCCTCCCGCGGCGGCTATTTCGAGCGCGCGCTTGGCGTACTGCTGACCTTTGACGTCGCTGAAATCTTCGGCGTAGGCATTGCCGGCCCCGCCGTCCGTGGTTGCGGAGACCCTTACGGGAGGGAATACCGCTACGTCACGGCCCGAGATGAATCCGGCGGCCTGCGCGAGGTCTTCGGCCGGTACTATTTCCAGACCCTCCACCACCGATGCTTCGGCGGCGTTGTCAGCCGGCAGGATAATTCCGGCAAACCCCTTGTCGCGGGCCGTTACCGCTATCGGAAGTATACCCCGAACCGGTTTCAGTTTCCCGTCCAACGACAGTTCTCCGGCTATCAGGTAACGTTCGAGACGGTCGGAACTCGCCTGTCCCGTGGCTGCCAGAATGGCAAGGGCGATGGGCAGGTCGAAACCTGTGCCCTCCTTGCGGATATCGGCCGGGGCGAGGTTTACCACCATCCGCCTGCCGCTCATCTTGTAGCCGCTGTTGTCGAAAGCCGAGCGGATACGCTCCTGGCTCTCCCGGACGGCATTGTCCAGTAGTCCGACGAGGTACATACCTATGCCGGGAGATATATTGACCTCTACGGTGATTATCACGGCGTCGATACCGACTACCGCGCCTGAATAGCATTTTACAAACATTCCGGAGTCCGGATTTGGGTTAGTGTTACCGCCTTCAGGTAAGGCGGGGTCTTATATTTAATATTCCGAGCGCAAGGGAACCGGGCTCAGGCGTTAACGACCGTTGCACCCGCTCCACGATGCCGATCCATAAGGAGGACATCCCGGTAGTATAAAATATAATCTTTACCTATGACTCTATTTATTTCATCGGTGGATACTTTGTTACGGCGTTACCTTTTTACTTGAACGGCCCCCGTAAGTAATCATAACGAGCGCTCCCTCCACTGTGTCGGTTCACTTGCGTTAATGATGATGTTTTTTAATATCTCCACTACACTCCCCGGGTTTTCCGCACTTATATTCCCTCTAAAACGGCGCGTCTCCCATACTGCCGCTTCCGCCTCCGCCGAACGTTCCGCCGAATCCTCCGGCGTTGCCGTTGCCCGGCATTTCGAACTCCGACGCGGCCGGGGCGATGGTCGGGCCGCCGAACGGGTCGTCGTTCCCCAGCGAACTCTCCATCGAGGTGTAACCGCCAAGCTCGTCCTCGTCGTAGTCCATGAAACGGGCCTGCTCCTTGCGGAACCGCAGTTTCACCGTATCCACGGCGCCGTTACGGTGCTTGGCTACTATTATCTCCGCCAGCCCCGCCGTTGGCAGCCCGGCCTCATCCACATTCATGCCGTAGTATTCCGGGCGGTGGATAAATGCTACGAGGTCCGCATCCTGCTCGATAGCCCCGGACTCGCGGAGGTCCGACAGCTGTGGCCGTTTGCTCCCCGTGCGCGACTCCACAGAGCGGTTCAACTGTGAAAGGGCGATAATGGGTATGTTCAGCTCTTTTGCGATGGCTTTCAGCGACCGCGATATTGACGCAACCTCCTGCTCGCGGTTGCCGCGTGTCTCGGTGGTGCCCGTCATAAGCTGGAGGTAGTCGATTATTATTAGTTGTATATCGTACTGCTTCTTGAGCCTCCGCGCCTTCGAACGGAACTCGAATATGGAGAGGGCCGGGGTGTCGTCTATAAAGAGCGGCGCCATCCCCAGCGGTTTGATGCTCGACTCGAGGTGCTGCCACTGCTCCTGTGTGAGCTGGCCGTTGCGCACGTCGCGGGAATCGAGCCCCGATTCGGCCACCACCAGACGCAGCATCAGCTGCGTGGCGCTCATTTCGAGCGAGAAGAACGCAACGCCCTTCTCGTAATCGATAGCCACGTTGCGCGCCAGAGAAAGCACGAACGCCGTCTTTCCCATCGACGGGCGGGCGGCGATAATTATTAGGTCCGAGGGTTGCCAGCCGAGCGTCAGGCGGTCGAGGTGGGTGAAACCGGTGGCTACCCCGCTGAACCCTCCCTCGCGCTTGGAGGCCTCCTCGATGGTCTCCATAGTCTTCTGGAGAATGTCTTTGGCCTTCTGTACGTCGCGTTTGATATGGCCCTCGGCCACCTTGAATATCTCGCTCTCGGCCGAGTCGATTAGGTCCGTTACGTCGATCGACTCGTCGTACGACCGCTTCTGAATCTCGGTCGATGCCCGTATAAGTTCTCTCTGGACATATTTCTGGGCGATTATCTTGGCATGGAACTCCACATGGGCCGCGGAACCCACCTTCTGCGTCAGGTCGGCAAGGAATCCCGCACCGCCCACGGCCGTCAGCTCCTTCTTCTGCTTGAGCTTCTCGGTTACGGTGTAGAGGTCGATGGGTTTCAACTCCATCGACAGTTCCGAAATAGCCCGGTAGATGGTCCTGTGCGCCTCTTTGTAAAACGCCTCCTCGGTAAGCACCTCCTGCACGGAGATGGCCGCCTCCTTCTCGAGCATAAGGGCGCCCAGTACGGCCTCTTCAAGCTCCACGGCCTGAGGGGGCAGCTGCCCGGCCGCGCTGACGTCCGTCATCGATTGGTAAGCCTGTCTGTTATTTGCCGAGGGAGAGTATTTTTTAGCCATCTTGTCAAGGGGTGAAAAGAAGTGTAAAGGTAGGCAATCGACCCCGGTTTTGCAAGCCGCGGCAGCGGCCGGTAAGGACGGATAATAAATTTATGATTTTTACGTTGCACTGTGGAAGTGCGGGATGATATTGTGCGGGGGACCCTGCCGTTTGGCGAAAAATATTAATTTTGCATGTTGGAAAACAGACTTCAGACTGACGATGCGATTTACCGGATACCTTTTGGCGTTGTTCTTTTTATCCGTCCCGGCGGCCGTGCTGCTGGGGCAGGAGGTGGAAATCGATGTGGAGGCGCCCACATTGGTCCCCGTAGGCAGTACGTTCCGGGTCGAATATGTCGTAAAGCATAAGCGTCCGGACCGTTTTATTCCGCCCGATATGGGTGAGCTGCAGGTTATAGCCGGTCCGACGGGTTCCGTGGGCAGGCAGGAGTTGTACATAAACGGGCAGGCGAGTAGAGTCGACCTCTATATTTTCACCTATGTCATACATGCCGACAAGGCGGGAACGTTTACATTGCCGTCGGCTACGGCCGTGGTGGACGGGAAAAATTATACTTCCCGGCCGGTCCCGTTCGAAGTGGTGGAAGAGAGGGGCCGCGGAGGGGGGCGCCCTCAGGACGGAGGTCAGGGCGGCCAACAACAGCCCCAGCAGCAGGCCTCGGCTGAGATAGCGCAGGACGATATAATCGTCAGGGCCTATGCCGACAAGACCAACGTTTACAAAGGGGAACCGGTGAGGGTCTACTTCAAGTTGTATACCCGGGTGTCGATTGCGGGCAGCGAACAGCAGAAAATACCTTCCTTCAACGGATTCTGGACCCAGCAACTCGGTACCGATCATTACAACTGGCAGAAAGAAACTTATAACGGCAAGGTTTACAACAGCCGTATCATACTGGATTACCTGCTCTACCCGCAGCAGTCCGGGACTCTCACCGTGGAGCAGTTCGAAAGTACGTTTATAGTGCAGGTGCTCGTGGAGCAGCAACGGGGAAACTCGCTGTTCGACGACCTTTTCGGGGGTTTCCCCGAGGTGAAGCAGGTTAGCCGCAAGGTAAGCTCGGCGACCGTACCCATTACGGTGAAGGAGTGGCCCGAGGGGGCGCCGGACAGTTTCAGCGGCGCGGTGGGCGAGTTTTCGATGACGGCCGATTTTCAGAACGACGTTTTTTCGACAAACTCGGCGGCCAATTACGTGGTACGCATAACGGGTTCCGGCAACCTGCCGCTGGTGCAGGCCCCGCGGCTGGACCTTCCCAGTTCGTTCGAACAGTACAACGTGAAAACTACCGAGAGCCTTAACCGCACGGCATCGGGCATCTCGGGATACCGGCAATTCGAGTATCCCGTGATACCGCGGGCGGAAGGGGAGTACTTCATAGAGCCGGTGAAGTTCACCTACTTCAATCCCCGCACGGGCCGGTACACCACCCTCGAATCGAGGGAGATAGCGCTCAATATTTCGCCCGACTCCACAGGCAGGGCCACAGGTTACAGCGGCGGTGGGCTGGTGACGGGCGTCTCTCGCGAGGAGTTGCGCCTGCTGGATGAGGATATAAGGTTTATAAAACTCGGATCGGCCGCCCTTACTCTCCGCTCAGGGAGTTTTATGGGCAGCCCGGCCTATTTTGCGATACTCCTGCTGATTTTCGTCGCTTTCGCCTTCGCGCTTATATACCTGCAAAAGAGGATAAAAGAGATGCGCAACACCGAAGTGGTACGCGGTAAGAGGGCTAACAAGGTCGCCCTGCAAAGGTTGAAAGCCGCCGAGGCATACCTGCGAGAGGGCAATTCGGAAAGTTTTTACGAGGAGATGCTCAAGGCCTTGTGGGGCTATATGGGCGACAAACTCAATATCCCGACGGGGATACTTAACAAGGAGATTGTGCGTGAGGAGCTGCTCAAACGGGATGTGGCGCAGGAGTACGTTTCGCACTACATCGGTCTGATATCCGACTGCGAATACGCCCAGTATTCCCCCTCGGAATCGGGTCACATGGCCGAGACGTATGCCGACGCCGTGAAGGCAATATCCAAATTCGAATCGCTTATCAGGAAACGGAAATGAGAGTTACGGCACTTTTAATAACGTGTATACTTACGGTGTTCACGGCGCGGGGTCAGTTCGATGCCGATGCGGCATGGGACAGGGGCAACAACGCCTATGTGCAGGGAGACTACGAGTTGGCCGCGGATATCTACGACTCGATTCGCGGTGCCGGGTATGTCAGTTCGCGGCTCTACTACAATCTCGGTAACGCCTATTTCAAGATGGGCCGGATAGGCCTGTCGGTGCTCAACTACAACCGCGCACTGAAGATAAACCCGTCGGATGCCGATACGAAACATAACCTGCGGGTGGCTTCGGCCTATGTGAAGGACAAAATAGATTCGGTGCCGGAATTTTTCCTGCGGACCTGGGTAAGGGCTTGGCGGCAGTCGATGAGTTCCAATGGCTGGGCGGCGCTGAGCCTCGTGATGTTCGCCGTGGCGATGTCGCTGGTGCTGTTGTACCTACTCTCGGGCAGGCTGTCGCTCCGCAAGGCCGGATTTTACGGGGCGCTGGCCGCACTGCTGCTGGCGTTCGTATCGGTAGCCTTCGCCGCCGGGCAGAAGAACGATATACTGGACTCGGGCGAGGCCGTGGTGATGGGTAACGCGGTGTCGGTCAAGAGTTCGCCGGACAACGCGAGCAAGGATATTTTTATAATCCACGAAGGCACCAAAGTACGTATCGAGGGCAGGCTCAACCAGTGGGTGGAGATATCGCTGGCGGACGGGAACAAGGGCTGGGTCTCGGAGTCGGCAGTCGAGGTAATCTGACGCGGGGAGGGGAGGAAAAAGATGTCGAAACTTTTGGAGGATGCGGTCGGCGAGCTGTCCAAGCTACCGGGAATAGGCCGGAGGACCGCCATGCGCCTTGCCCTGCACTTGCTCCGGCAGGAGGTAGCCGACGTGGAGGTGATGACCGGAACACTGAGCCGGTTCCGTACCCGCGTCAAATATTGCCATATCTGCAACAACCTCTCGGACGACGATATTTGCCCAATTTGCGCGGACGACTCGCGCGACCGGGGTACTGTATGCGTCGTGGAGCAGGTAAGCGACGTTATCTCCATCGAGAATACCCGACAATACAAAGGGTTGTATCATGTGCTGGGGGGCGTCATATCTCCGATGCAGGGAATCGGTCCGTCGGACCTGAAGATAGATATGCTGCTGGACAACGTGGCCCGGTACGGGATTAAAGAGGTTATTCTTGCTATCGGGACGACGGTGGAGGGGGAGACCACGCAGTTCTATATATCGCGCCGTCTGGCCGAGGCTTCCGGAGTGCGGGTAACGACCATCGCCCGCGGCATCGGTTTCGGGGACGAGATAGAGTATGCGGACGAGCTGACAATCGCCCATGCCATCCATAACCGGACGCCGTTGAAATAGGCGCCACCGCTCCGGCCTTCACCAAAGAGATATTACCGCCACTTTACTCCCGATTACCCCGCAACAACGGCTGTCGTTTTACCA
>JAJBVT010000014.1 GCA_020859685.1 Rikenellaceae bacterium | reverse complement strand
ATTCCGTCACTTGATAAGTGACGGATACATGTACTTTTAGATGCAAAAGTATTAATTAAAAGCCTCCGTATGGTAGTCTAAACAGCCCTTTTAATAGCACGCCTAATCTTTTCGTTTGCTTTATCCAGAACCTTTTTCGTAAAGGAATCCAGATAGATACGTGTGGTGGTTTCATTATTGTGGCCGAGAGCCTCGCTGATAACGGACAGTTCGACGTTCTCGTTCTTGGCTATGGTAGCCCATGAGTGACGTGATACGTGAGTGGATATATTTTCAGCGATTCCGGCCAGAGCGGCGATTTTCTTAAGCCGGAGGTTCTGCATCCTGAGTGCGCTTTCGTACCGGAGCCGTGACGGCTTGCCGCCGGGACCCATTACCGGGAACAGGTATCCGGAAGACCCGGTACGCCCGGAGAAATAGGCGAGGATACTTTTCATCTCCCGGCAAACCGGCACGACAATGGTCTGACTGGTCTTTTTCCTCTTGTATACAATGCGTCCGCCGGTAATATTTTCACGGCGCAGGTGGACCATATCGACAAAGGACATCCCTTGAGCCAGAAAACAGAACAGGAACATAGCCAGAGAATCTCTCACTTCCGGGGCAAGCTGACCTTTACCCGTTTCGAAGTCGAAATCGAGCAGCCCGGGGTCGAGGGCTATAAGACGGGCAATCTGCCGCGCATCGAGGGCCCTCTTTTCGGTTTTGGCTACACTCGTATAAACGCCGCGGAAAAGATTGGCTGTGCCGATTACCATATTGCGGGCCACGGCTTTATTATATATCGACCTGAGACCCCTGATATAAAACGAGATGGTATTCGGTTTCAGGCCGCGCGCATTCAGGTAGGATTCGTATGCCTCGATAAAGCCCCGGTTAATTTGTGAGAGCTTCAATTCCGCTCCGTCGCAGTAACCGGCCACGCTGTTCATGGTGGACCGGTAGGCCCTTACCAACCTCGGTTTGCTCTCACCGAGTTCCGAGGAGAGCAGGTCCACGAAACCGGACAAAGTACCCGACTTCCTGCGGGAATGGAACGCCGCTCGTATATCGGCCATGGTGAAATCTCCCCGGGCCGCGAGGCACTCGACGGTACGCTCATACTCCGTATAGATCTGTTCCAGTTTCCCATGCACCGTGCGCAGGTAGTTGTAACGAACGGAGGCGTAGTGAGGTACGATTACAGTACGGCTGTGTCTATCCCACTCCTCAGAATATACTTTACAGCGGGTAGATAACCTGAAAGATTCGGAACCGTGAATGATTACGATGTAGATACTGCCCGGGTAGCGGCCTTGCCGTTCCGACGGGCGGAACTCAAATTTAAGTGTTGACATAAAATGGAAGATTTAGGAATGGAAGAAATGTATAATATAATCCACGCCCTATTGAAGCGTTCAATGGGCGGATAGAACAGTCCGGTATGAAACCGGCAGATTATGTCAACTACTTAAGTTTCCCGTAAAGAGTAGCGGCGGAACAACCGGTAATCTCCACCTCCACATATTCTCCGATACCGGTATTGCCCCTATCGAAAACGACCACCTTATTTTGAGAAGTGCGTCCGAAAAGCTGGTCGGGACTTCTTTTGGAGACCCCCTCAGTCAGTACCTCGAACGTCCGGCCGACATCCTGCCGGTTACCCTCGAGCGACAGCTCGTTCTGGAGATTGATAATTTCCGTCAGCCTTCGCGTCTTAACCCCCTCCGGCACGTCGTCGGGCATGGACCGCGACGCCTTCGTACCGGGACGTTCGGAGTATTTGAACATGAATGCGAACGAATATCCCACCTCCCTCATCAGCGACAGGGTTGCCAGATGGTCTTCCTCTGTTTCGGTGCAGAACCCGGCAATGAGGTCGGTGGTAACGGTACAGTCGGGTAGGTACCACCTGATGGCGGCTATCCGGCCGAGGTACCATTCGCGGGTATACCTGCGGTTCATTACCGCGAGCATCCGGCTGCTGCCGCTCTGGGCGGGCAAATGGATACTGCGGCATATATTGGGCTTTCGGGCCATTGTTTCCAGCACCGTATCGCTCAGGTCCTTAGGATGGGAGGTGGCAAACCTTACCCTTAACAAAGGACTGACGGAGGCCACCATATCGAGCAGCGCGGCAAAATCGACCGGCTCGGTACCTATACCGTCTCCGGACGCACCGGAGTAGTGCGCCGCCGCATCCCGTACTGCGCCTAACGACTCCTGCCCGGACACAGCCGGGCCTGCAACCGCATCCCCTGTCGTCCCGTCAAACCTGTCCGTCCCAAACGTCCCGTCGAGGCGGGAATATCCGGCCGTTACTTCATACCCGGAAACCGCTGAGGTCACGTCAGGCTCGAAGGTCCCGGCCGTCCCGTCATACCCGGATGCCGCAGAAGTTCCGTCAGGTCCGCCCGCCACATCTTTTCCGGAGACAGCGTCCGGCCCGGCGGTTCCGACCGCTTTGGCGTCGGCACTGTTCGGCCAACGGTAGGAGTTGACGTTCTGACCGAGAAGGGTCACTTCCCGGTACCCCGCCGCGAACAGCTCGCGCACCTCGCGGACGATAGTCTGCGGGTCGCGGCTCCGTTCACGCCCGCGGGTATAGGGTACCACGCAGTAGGAACACATATTGTTACATCCGCGCATTATGGCGATAAAGGCGCCCACCCCGTTTTTATCGAGCCTTACCGGAGAAATCTCTGCATAGGTCTCCTCCTTGGACAACTGCACGTTGACACCCCTGATGCCGTCCGCGGCCGACCGTACCAGGTCGGGCAAACTGCGGTAGGAGTCCGGTCCGGCCACTACGTCCACGATCCGTTCCCGCTCCATCAGGGACTCCTTCAACCTTTCGGCCATACAACCCAGCACACCCACCACAAGGTCGGGCCTGCGCTTCTTATACCTTTTAAACTCGTTCAGCCGCCCCCATATCCTCTGCTCCGCATTGTCACGCACGGAACAGGTGTTCACGAAAATAACGTCGGCCTCGGCTATATCACCGGTGAAGGAGTATCCCTCCTTCTGCATAATCGAAACCACAATCTCGCTGTCGCCCGTATTCATCTGGCAACCGTAGGTTTCGATGTATAATTTGCGGCTCCCTCCCTTCGAGGGGCGCAATCCTTTAATATCCATAGCTGGTCTACGTATGGTTTAATCGCAAATATACACCGAATGCCCAATAATTCCGGCCCGCTGCAAAAAAACCTTACCTTCCGACCAGAGGTAAATTTAAAAACATGAAGATGTCGATGAATACGGCAAACCCGTCAGATCTTCTCGGGAAACGATTTGAACCCGTCCCCGAAAGTTTCGTAAGCGTCCACCACCACCACGAACGCCTCCCTGTCGATCTCCTTGATTTTGTTCTGTACCGTGGTGACCTCCCGGCGGCTCACCACAAGGAAAACCATCTCCTTCTCGTTGCCGGTATACATCCCCGAGGATTTTATGTAGGTGGCGCCGCGGCCCATCTCGTCGAGTATAAAGGCGCGGAGCTGGTCGTGCCGGTCGCTGATTATAAAGAGCAGCTTATCGTAGCTGGCCCCGTCAATGACGAAGTCTATTGTGCGGGACATAACGAACACGGTCACCAGCGAATAGAGCGGCAGTTTCCAGTCCCCCAATACGATAATCCCGAACACCACCACCAGGGAGTCGACTACGAGTATACTCCGTGAAAAGTTCAGCCGGGAATATTTGGTAAGCAGCATGGCTATGATATCCGTACCGCCCGTGGTAGCCCGGGTGCGGACCACAAGGCCTACCCCCGTACCCACCAGCGCCCCGCCGAAGATACAGGCTATGATTATATCGTTCGTGAGGTCGATCCTTCCGTCGAACATCAGGGCCGGATCCTCGCCTATAATTGCGGTCAGGGTATTCATTATCACGGGGGTAACAAGGGCGGCGAACACCGTCTTGGCCCCGAACATCCCGCCGAATACCCGGAAGGCGATAATCAGGAGCGGGATATCTATCATCAGCCCGAATGTACCCACCTGCACCGACGGAAACAGGGCGTGCAGTACCACCCCGGCGCCGTACACCCCTCCCGGTACTATCCGGTAGGGATTGATAAAGAGCACGAACGCCGCGGCAAGCATCGCGCTACCGATGAAAACCATAATCCATGATTTCCACCATTTGAATGAGACCAGATTGCTCCGTATTGCCGCGGTATCCATGTATTACCTTTAAAATTGTTATTATATAAACAAATATAATACTATTCTTTGACTTTTTTAACCCGTTTTCATCCCATTCCGTTAAAGTTAAGATAACTGGCTTCCCACGCCGAAAGGGGGTGTGTAATAAAGCCTGTACCGCTGTTTAAAACATCATCCGGAGGAGCCGCAGTGCGACGATTAAATATATTGTCATCCTGACCAAAGCAGGGCGACGATAGATTTAAATAACCCTGACATCCTGACCGAAAGCCGGGTGACGATAGATTTAATACACTTTCATCCCGAGCGAAGCAGGCGACGACAGTTTAAATTACTGTCATCCTGAGCGAAGCAGGCAAAGACCGTTTATTCATGTCATCCTGAGCGAAGTAGGCAAAGACCGTTTATTCATGTCATCCTGAGCGAAGCGAAGGATCTTCCGCCGGGAATCATACTGACCTAAATTCTCCATATCTTATCCGGCATTAATATAGACCAACACAATAAACAGGTTCGCAGGGATGTTTTATACCAAAATGATGATTTCCGTAGGCGCGGCCCGGCTAATCCGGCAATATTATTATATTTGTATTACAATGCTGTAATTCGTCACGGCGGACCGTACAGCGGGGCTGAACCAAACCAACCGGAACTGACCGGTCAGACCTTGCAAAGGCATCGCCGGTGAACCGGATGGACCGTACAGTGGGGCAGAGCCCGACTAACGGGGACTCCGTACCGCGGAGGGCACCGACAACCGGGCAGAAACGCCACGGGTAAATATGCACGAATTTGCCGGGGCAGAGCCGAAAACGAGGAAATGGGTCCGGGATTGCACGGCGGGTTAACCGCATGGAGTCGCGGGCCGAATACGTAAACCGAAATGTTTGTAACAGTTATATTGATAATATGCGCCTACCTGCTGGGGTCCATTCCCAGTGCGGTTTGGATAGGAAAGAGATTCTACGGCACCGACGTGCGGGAGCACGGCAGCCGGAACGCCGGGGCGACCAATACCCTGCGCGTACTCGGCCCCAGAGCCGCTCTGCCGGTCTTCGCGATGGACGTGGCGAAGGGCTTCGCCGCGGTGCAGCTCTACCGTCTTTCCCCGCTGGCCACCACCGGGTGGGAATTTTACATCCAGCTGGCGCTGGTGCTGGCTGTTGTGGCGGGCCACATATTCCCCCTGTTCGCGGGGTTTCGCGGCGGTAAAGGCGTTGCGACTATGGCCGGGTCGGTGCTGGCGGTCTATCCGCCGGCCGTACTGCTTTGCCTGCTTACGTTCGTAATCGTACTGGCCCTCACGAGCTACGTATCGCTAAGCTCCATGACAGCGGGGGTGCTTTTCCCAATATATACCCGCTTCGTTTTCGGGATGCACTACCTGCCGCTAATAATCTTCGGGTGCGTGGTAGCCCTGCTGTTAATCTGGACCCACCGTAAAAACATCGGCCGCCTTCTGAGCGGCACCGAATCTAAAATCCGCATCGTAAAGAAAAAAGAGGCGGAAGCCTGATTCCGCCCGTGCCCGGCCCCACTGGAAGGCCGCGGCTATTCTTATGCCTTAACCTTTTTCAATATAAATTATGCTGGAACAGAACCTTATCCGTATATACGAGCAGAGCTTCCGCGACAACCGGGAGTTCCCCGCCCTTACGGACTACTTCAAGAAGGAGACGTTTTCCTATTTCGAGATGGCCCGGGAGATAGCCAAAATCCACCTGCTGTTCGAGGAGTGCCGTATCAGGAAGGGCGACAAGGTTGCCCTGATAGGCAGGAACAATCCCCGGTGGTGTATCAGTTACATCGCCACCATCACCTACGGGGCCGTGATTGTGCCCATTTTACAGGACTTCACCCCGAACGACGTCCACCATATCATCAACCACTCGGAAGCGCAGCTGCTCTTCTGCGGCGACACTTTCTGGGACTCCATCGAGGAGTCTCAGATAGAGAACGTGCGGGCGGCCTTCTCGCTCACCGATTTCCGTTGCCTGTTCGAACGGCGCGGCACGCACATCGGCAAGTACCAGCGGGATATCCTCAAACACTACCGCAAACGCTATCCGCACGGCTTCTCGGCTGCGGATATCAAATACCCGGAGGTCCCTGGTGACCGGCTTATCCTGCTCAACTATACCTCCGGCACCACGGGCTTCAGCAAGGGAGTTATGCTTACCTGCAACAACCTCACGGGCAACGTGCAGTTTACCATCGAGCAGAATATACGCCTGCGGCGCAGCCGCGTACTCTCTTTCCTGCCGCTGGCCCATGCTTACGGGTGCGCGTTCGATATGCTGTTGTCGCTGGCCGTGGGCGCGCACATGACCCTTCTGGGCAAGACGCCTTCGCCGAAAATACTTATCGAGGCGATGGCCGAAGTACGTCCGCAGGTTATTTGCTGCGTACCGCTGATTCTGGAGAAGATCTGCCGCAAGCAGATATTCCCCAAACTCGGCACCGGGTTTATGCGCATTGCGCTGCGCCTGCCGCTGATAGACGCCCAGATATACTCGAAAATCCGGCAACGCCTGCTGGAGACCTTCGGCGGCCATGTGGACCAGTTTATCGTGGGCGGGGCGCCGCTCAACCGTGAGGTCGAAGAGTTTCTCGGCAAGATAAAATTCCCCTACACCGTCGGTTACGGCATGACCGAGTGCGGTCCGCTTATCAGCTACACCCCGGTAAAGGACTACAAGCCGACCTCGTGCGGTATGGTACTGCACGGCTATATGGAGGTACGAATCGACTCCGCCGACCCCTACTCCATGCCGGGCGAAATACTCGTTCGGGGCGAGAACGTAATGGCCGGCTACTACAAGAACGAGAAGGCCACAGCCGAAGTGCTGGACAGCGAAGGCTGGTTGCACACGGGCGATATCGGCACGGTCGACCCGGACGGCACCATCTATATCCGCGGCCGCAGTAAGACCATGCTCCTGAGTTCCAGCGGGCAGAACATCTATCCGGAGGAGATAGAGGCAAAGCTGAACAACCTCCACTGCGTGAACGAGTCGCTGGTCGTTCAGCGCGGCGGCAAGCTGGTGGCGCTCGTGGTTCCCGACTACGAGCAGTGCGACGCCGAAGGCATCGGCGGCGACAAACTCGTACAGGTAATGAAGGATAACCAGTCGGAACTCAACAGCCAACTGGCCTCTTACGAGCAGGTCTCCGAGATTGTGCTCTACCCGAAGGAGTTCGAAAAAACTCCCAAGAAAAGCATCAAAAGGTACCTTTACAACACCTGATGCGTATCGGGCCGGGAAAGTATCCCGTGTGTGTGCGCACACACAGGCGACGGGACACGTATCCGGACCGGTGACACCGCACACGGTAATCCGGGAACTTACGGGCCCGTTTGGTCGGGGATGTTAGCGGAGAGTTGAACGGGCAAGGAACCGCACAGGCAGCAATTATCTCCGCACACACACACAGTATATTCATCCGACCTGCCGGTCTGGAAATAAAAAAACAGGGAGAAAACGGTTTTCTCCCTGTTTTTTTTAAGCCGACCCCTGCCCGCTAATAGAATTTCCTCACGCGGGACCGGGAACCCGCCACCGTCTTGCGGTATTGGAGCGGAATGCTCATACCGAGGTAGATATTCTCGGCCCGGGCGTTCACCGGTATATACTGGGTATTGACCTTAGTTATCATATAATCGCTGCCCACGAAGAAATTGAAACCGTTGGGGCTGAAGTTCAGCGCGATACCGTATGTCTGGAAGGCGCTGTGGACCATAGAGTAGCTCAGCGAACCGGAGAACCACCACACCGGCCGGAAGTTCGCCGACACCGTAAGCTCCGTATAGGCTTTGGGACGGTAAAAACGGGTGGTGGACAACAACCCAAAACTTATCTTATTATCCATAATCGTGTATTCGGCACCGGCTATGAGGGTCGCCACCAGCATCGTGGTGCGGCCGGAACGGCCCTCCTGCTCTTCGAAATGGAACAGGTTTTCCAGGTCGTCCTTCATGGCGTCGAACTGGTCCGAAAGGCTCGGAAGGTCGCTGTTGCTGATAGGCAGGTCGAATCCGTCGTAGTCGAACTCGGCATCGGCGAGTGCATACCGGGTAGAGGAACCCTTCCAACCGATAAACCCGAGGTCGAGAAGCGAGGCGGAGAAGGTCCAGTTATCGTCGAATTTGTATGAAGCACCCAGGTCCACCGCCGCACCGAAGCCGCTCAGCCCGAAACTCCCGTAATCGAACCCGTCCACATACGGGCGGCCCTGGTCGTCGTCTTTGCTCTTCATCTCGAGGCCCTGCACCGAGGTGTATAGTTCGCCGCGCGAGGTAATATGCCACGACTCGTCGTTCATCTGCGCATGGAGCCTTTGGAACCGCATATCGGCGTTGCCCAGGCCCGGCAGAAGTTTCACACGCCCGCCGACGGTCCACCGACTGTCGATATCGCGCGTATAACCACAGCCAGCTCCGTATAGGCGTCCGCTTTCATGCGAAGGCCCGTTATATCGTAGAGGCGCCCGTCATATCCGTTCCCGTCTTTCAGAAACTCGAACAGCGATTTCGGCACGCCGATGCTGGTATTGACCCGCACCCCGATTCCGAAGGACCAGAATGCCTGACCCTTCCACCATCCGGCCTGCACGATGTCGTAGCGCATATCCACATTCATCTGGTTGTTGGACCTCAACCCCTTGAGGAACTCCCCGGCGTCCACGCTCGTATCCAGGAAAGTCACCAGACGGCCGTCCCTCTGGTAAAATATATCGCTTAGGGCAAGTTGGTTAGAAGTATAGGATGCGAACGTAGACCCGATAAACGGCACGGTCACATACCCCCTTTCCGGTGCGAAAGCCGGATTTAGATTGTGGCTTTCGACCGATTTGTCCATAAAGTAGGCCGTCCGCAGGTTCTGAGCCGAGGCCCCGCCCACGGCTGCGGCCAACAGGGCCGCGGTAATAAAAATTCTGTATATATTTTTCATTTTCGTTCCTTTTACATTGTTTACCACTTCCACGGCCTTAGTCGATATGTATGCCGCCGCTTTTACGTATTTTCAGGTCGAGAAGCACCTCATGGCCCGAATTGAGCGCAGGCGCGTCGTCCATACCCGTGGCCGCAAACCGCAGCTCCATATCCTCTGCGGTCGCCATCTTAGCCACGGCGGCCTCATCGAAATAGAAACTGATTTCAGAAACGGCCGCCTCGGCCGCGGAGCCGGGTCCAGCGATAAACTGTGTGGGGAACGTGATGCCCACCGACTGACCGTTCTGGTCGGTGATAATCATATCGAGGTCGAAATTCAGGGGCATAGTATTGGTAGCCGTGCCGTAAATTTCGGCGGTACCGGCCGAAAAGAGGTAGTCCCTCATATCGCCGAAAGCATCGTCGAGCGACTGCACCGAGACGGCATAGAAGTCCCGTGCCGGGGCGAGCGGTATCTCTATGGTATACTCCAGGTCGGCCTGCGCGTCGGCCGGAAAGAACTGCTCCCCGTCGCCGGCCACCGACCGGCCGCTTCCCGAAAGATAGACGGACTTGCGGGACTCTTTGATGACCTCACCGAGCCCCTTGGCATACCTGAACAGGTATTCGGGCGAGCCGGGGTCAGTTTCGCCGATCCAAAACCGGGCATAGGAAGACTCCCCGAACTCCGGGGCCGCCGGAATCGGTATATTCTCAACCGTCACCTCCGACTGCGAATCTTCGCTGTCGGGCGTAATTTCAAGTACCGCGGCTATCGGCATCCCGACATTACTGCGGGTATCGAGCAGAATATACGGCTCGCGGAAACTCAGCACGGCCTCATCGTCGTCGAAAATATCGTACAGCTTACCGATATCGGCCGTCTTTGGCGACGAGCCGAATGTGATATCGAACTTACCGTAGACAACCTTGTAATCGATATCCGTGAAGGATACCGAGTAGGCCATCGACGGGTTCGCACCGCAGTCGACCACGGTTCCGGCCGGGATTTTCAACAGACCTTCCACCGAAACGGTATTACTGCCGCTCATGTCGATAACCGACACCGGAAGGGCCACCGTGTACCGGGCCTCCCGCCCGAAACTCAGGTTCCACACAACGTGCGTACCGTCCACCGTTACAGCGGCAGGCGTGTAGTCGGTATCCAGAGCGTACCCGTCCGGCAGGGTGATTTCTATTTCGGCCGTGGCTCCGGATATGGTAAAGTCGCTGACGTTAAGGGTTATACCCAGCAGGGATTTACCGCCCGCCGTATTGAGTTCCGCCCGGTAGAGCTCATCGATACCGTCAGCTCCCCTAACTTCGAGGTCGGTCGATACCCCGCTCACCGGGATTTCCAACCCCTGCGGCGGTACGGTTCCTATCCCTCCCAACGGGACGGAGACCGCACCCAGGTCGAATGACTGGTCCCTTATCACCGGTGTCCTGTTGGGAGTGACGGCAATTACGCTGCTGTAACGCGCGATATAATCGCCGTTGGTATCGGTGTAGATCTCGTCTAAAATATCCACGTCGAGCAGGTCTGCAGCCGAGAGGATTCCCGTACCGAGGTTGAGCG
>JAJBVT010000021.1 GCA_020859685.1 Rikenellaceae bacterium | reverse complement strand
CTCCACATCTTCCGGCAGGTCCTTTTTCATAAATTCGATACGCCTGTGGGCCTCGTCCGATATGTCGATCTGGTTGGCGCCCGGCTGGGGAATGATGACGACTCCCACCTGCGGCACGCCGTTCACCCTCATGGAGGTTTTCATATTCTCCGCACCTAACTCGGCCACACCGATATCCCGGAAACGGATAACCCTCGTATTTTCCTCCTTGATTATAAGGTTGTTGAACTCCTCCGGGCTTTGCATAAGGCCCATGGTGCGGATGGATAGTTCGATTTCGTCCCCTTCGATACTGCCCGCCGGAAGCTCGACGTTCTCCTTGTCGATGGCGTTCTTCACGTCCAGCGGCGTAATCCTGTACGAAGCCATCTTGACCGGGTCGAGCCACAGCCTCATAGAATATTTGGCCTCGCCCCATATATCCACGCTGCTGACATTCTGTATTGTCTGCAACTACTCTTTTACCGTGAGGTCGGCAATTTCACTCAGTTCCAGCAGGGAGCGTTTCTCGCTCCTGATGGATACCTGCATTATGGGGTTCGAGTCGGAGTCGGCTTTGGTTACGGTGGGAGGGTCGCAGTCCCTCGGCAGGCGTCGCTGGGCGGCGGAAACCTTGTCACGTACGTCGTTTGCCGCCGTTTCGAGGTCGACGCTCAGTTCGAACTCTATGGTGATACGGCAGGAACCCTGACTGCTGGCGCTGGTCATCGAACGGATACCCGGTATACCGTTCAGGTTCTGCTCGAGCGGTTCGCTTATCTGGTTCATTATCACCTCGGCGTTGGCGCCGGGGTACGATACGTTTACCGTGATAATCGGATTGTCGATGTTAGGGTACTCCCGCACCCCGAGGTAATTGTAACCGATAAGGCCCATTATAAGTATAATGAGCATCATAACGGTCGAGAGAACCGGCCTTCGTATACTGATTTCGGATAAGGTCATAGTCTTGTCGGCTTAAGTGAAGGAAGTATTAATATTCCCGCCCCGGCTCCTTCAGATCGGTCAGCACGACCGGCATTCCGTTCCGTAGCTGCATTACACCCGTGGTTATAAGCGTATCGCCCGGGTACAGACCCGATGTCACCTGTACCGAGGTCTCGGTACGCAGCCCCTTGGTTATCTCCACCTGTTTTGCATAGCCGTTTTCATAAACATAGGCTATGTCGCGGCCGTACTCGGCCACGGTCGATAGGCTCGGTATGGCTATCGTGCTCCCGAACCTTTGCAGGTTTACCTCCACGCTGGCAGAGTGGCCCGGCCGGAGACGGCCGCCGGGGTTGTCGAAAAGCGCCCGGGCCATCAGAGTCAGGGTGTTCTGGTCGAGCCGCGACTCCACGGCGTAAACCGTGGCCCGGTAGACGTTCCGGTCGTTATCCACTGTAAAGGTGAGCTGGGTGCCGGGATTTATATAATTGGCCTGCGATTCGTTGACCGAGAAATCTATCTTGAGGGGGGCCATTTTGGTAAGACGGGTGATGATTGTGGTCGGCGATGCGTAGGCCCCTTCGCTCACCAGACGCAGCCCTATCATGCCGTCGAAGGGTGCGCGCAGTTCGGTCTGGGCTATGCGTGCCTTGACCAGCTCTATATCGGCCATCAGAGTCTCCAGATCGGTCGCCACCGACTCGTACGACTCCTGACTCACCGCATCCCGGGCCAGAAGGGTCTCCTGCCGCTTCACCCTGTCCTGCGCCAGCGGTACCTGAGCTTCCAGCTTTTTCAACTCCGCCTGCAACGGTTTGTCATTGACCTTGGCAAGCAGATCGCCCTTGTTCACATGAGTACCTTCATGGAAATAGATGTTCGTTATCTTCCCGGAGGTTTCGAATGCGAGGTCTACCTCCTCGTCCGGGATTAGCAGCCCGGTCGCCCGGAAAACCTCGTCGAGGCTCTGATATTCCAGTATCTCTGCGGTAACATGCAAGGCGTTTCGCTGCTGCCGCTCCGAGGGAGGAGCAGAAGGAATATCGTCCGTAGCCAACCACTTCCTGACTACCGGGTATAATGCCATTCCGGCGATAAGGAGCACGATGGCCCCTATCGTAATAAGTTTTACTTTTCTGCTCATATACGGGTCGTATGCCGGTTTATTTTAAAAACCAGCCGTAAAGGTAAAAATTAGTTCGGGCAATGGCAATTGTGGTGACTTGCCGCAGAAACATTATGAATCCCGTGGCAACGGTATAATATACCTTAATCATAACGTAATAGCCAGCCGTAATATTATACACCGGACGGAAATTCCACTATCGCCCGCAAAATATAACATATCGGCCGACGCTTGTTAAAAAACAGCGCGTAATATGTTTCAGTATGATAAATTTTATCCCGTACCCGCTTTTTACGGGTGCTTACCGCAAGGAATTTATATATTTGCAATCGAAGACCCTTAAAAAACAGAATGTCCGGAAAAAAAATAACCCTTCTAATCGCAGGACTGTTGCTGCTCGACCAGGTCGTAAAATTCCTCGTGAAGATGAACATGACCCTCGACCAGAGTATTACGGTATTCCCGAACTGGTTCTTTATCAGGTTTATCGAGAATCCGGGCGCAGCGTTCGGGGCGCAGATAGGCGGAGAATACGGGAAACTGATATTGAGCCTGTTCCGGATAATCGCCGTGGTCGCGCTGAGTTGGTATATAAACAAACTGGTTAAAAAAAACGCGCCAGCGGGAGTAGTTGTCGGATTTATTCTTATACTTGCAGGAGCGATAGGCAACATTATCGACAGTGCGTTCTATGGTATGATCTTCTCCGAGTCCACCTTTACCACCGCGGCGGCGCTGTTCCCGCAAGGGGGCGGATATGCCGGATTTCTCCACGGCAAGGTGGTGGACATGCTCTACTTCCCGCTCTTCAGCGGGACATATCCGGCATGGTTTCCGGGTGTGGGAGGTAACAGTTTTACGTTCTTCAGCCCGATTTTCAACATCGCGGACAGTTATATAACGATAGGAGTTTTTTACCTGATACTTTTCCAGCGCAAATTCTTCAAATAACTTAGCCCCTTTGAAGACGCTGACATAACAGATACAGACCGGTATGACCGGTTCCCGTATACTTAAGTTCGAATATTATATTTTCGTCGATGGTTGCCCTACGGGGTAACCGGCAGGCAAGGGATGGACTCCATCCCCTATCAGGTACCGAGAGGTACCGACTACCCGAAGGGCGGAACACACTGGCCTTGACCCGGGGGAAATGTCCCGGAGGCCTTCCCCTAACACCCCGTGTTCCCCCGTATTATTTAAATCATTTATACATCCACGAAAAGCCCCGGAATAATATCCGGGGCTGATTTTTTCGGGTCGGTAATTACGGCTAACGGTACCGTATCCTCTGGCCGAGGCTTAGAATACCGTTTTCCTGAATGCCGTTCAGTCGGCACAGTTCTCTTACGGTCGTGGAGTAACGTCGGGCGATGGCCGAGAGGGTGTCGCCCTTTACGACCACATGGACGGCAGGTGATTGCGACTGCGCCTGTGCAGCTGCGGTGGACGACGGGGGTGTGGTGTCCCGCTCGAGCCTGACTATTTCCTGTCCGCCGGCCTGCTGTGGGGTATTGGATGCCATCTGGTCGGTCGGTGCCGACGATGTTCCACCCCTTATATACTCGAAATCAGCCGGGTTGTTATGTGCTACAAGTTCCCCGTTATGCTCGCGGGCGTAAATTTTACCGTTCCGGACAGACTGGTTTTCCATATCGAGGAGCAACTTGGGGTCTATAGGGTTACCGGCCACCCGGACCTCGAAATGGAGGTGCTCGGTAGTGGCCCGTCCGGTCCTTCCGGCAAGGCCGACAGGGTCGCCCGCTTCAACCCGGTCGTTGACACGCACCAGATTGCGGGAACAGTGCGCATATACCGTCTCGAAACCGCAGTAGTGGCTGATTACCACTATATTCCCGTAACTGCTGTACTCTTTCGACATCCGTACAACACCCGGAAGTACCGCCCGGATGGTATCGTTCGGAATGGCTTTTATATCGACTCCCGTATGCGGCCTGCCGTTACGCATCCCGTAATCGGAAATGAACCGTCCGTGATACGGATAGACAAACCGGTCCCGCAGACGGTCGAGGTCCACCTCCAAAAGCCCCGATTCCGGCAACGGGTTCACTCCTCTTACCCGGACATGCTCGGTCTCCAGACCGGAGAAAGACCATTCCGGATAGGACACCGGCTCGGCATATCCTCCGCCCCCGATTTCGGCGATACCGTTATTGCCCGGCTCGTACCCGATAGGGTATAGTATCACTGTCGGGATACCGCCGTCGGGGCTGAGGTCTGGAGCCGGGGTACGGGATGCCTGACGCGAGGTGCCGCAGCCGTACAAAAAAACTGATAACGTTATAGTTAAAAAGTATAGAGCGTTTTTCATATATCTATATATTGCTTATTTTCAGCCGTAAATTTACCAAATTTTTATTACGCGCCGCAGGTCTCGACCCTTTAATGTCCGTCCCGGATGTTACGGCGTATAATGTTTGACTCTTAATTTCGTTATCTTTACGACTGGAAAAGAAAATTTAAAATAACAAATATGGAAACCGAATCTGTAAAATGCCTTATCATCGGCAGCGGACCGGCCGGTTACACGGCAGCGATATACGCGGCGAGAGCCAATCTCTCACCCGTGCTTTACGAAGGGCTTGAACCGGGCGGACAACTTACCACCACCACCCATATCGAGAACTTCCCGGGTCATCCCGACAGGATTACCGGGGTACAACTGATGGAGGATATTAAGGCGCAGGCCGTGAAATACGGCGCCGACGTGCGATACGGCATCGTTACGGCGGTGGATTTTTCAAAAAAACCGTTCGACATAACGGTGGACGGCAGGCATACCATCGAGGCTGAGACCGTTATCGTGGCCACCGGGGCTACGGCTAAGTACCTCGGGCTGGAATCCGAACAACTATACAAAGGAATGGGCGTTTCGGCGTGCGCCACCTGCGACGGCTTCCTCTATAAAGGCAAGAACGTAGCTGTGGTAGGCGGCGGGGACACCGCCTGCGAAGAGGCCTCATACCTGGCCGGAATCTGCAACAAGGTGTATATGATAGTCCGCAAGGATTACCTTCGTGCATCCAAAGCTATGCAGCACCGGGTTATGACCACTCCAAACATAGAAATACTGTTCGGCCACAATACCGTACAGGTGCTCGGAGATGAGAACGGGGTAAATGGTGTCCTGCTGCGCAACAGTGAAGGCGCCGAAAAGGTTATCGATGTGGACGGTTTTTTCCTCGCAATCGGCCACCACCCGAACACGGAACTGTTCAAAGGGCAACTCGAACTCGACGATGCGGGTTATATCGTTACGAAGCCCGGCACTCCCATAACCAATATCGAAGGAGTGTTCGCCGCAGGGGACGTGCAGGACCCCCACTACCGGCAGGCCATCACCGCCGCAGGAAGCGGATGCATGGCCGCTCTCGAGGTGGAGCATTACCTTATGACCAAAGACGAGTAGTTCTACCCTGTACAGTAAACGGCTATGGTGGTCGAAAGGATGTTGTCGCAAACGCTCGCCGGTCCCCGGAATAAGGGCGTGGCGGAGGTAGTAGAATGGATGGGCGCCGTGCAGGCACAGGAGATCTGGGCCGCCAAATGGGCCGTGGGGCTAAGGATGGCCGAACCGTCCCTTGCTGCCGTCCGCGAAGCTCTCGACTGCGGAAAGATACTGCGGATGCACGTAATGCGGCCCACATGGCACTATATACCTGCACGGGACGTCAAATGGATGGCAGCACTGTCGGAAAAGTCCATCAAATCTGCATGGGACGGTTATTCGAGGGCGACCGGCATCACTAAGGATGACTATTACGGAAACAGGGAACTGCTTTTGCGAATCCTCGAAGGCAGGCACGCCACCAAAAACGAACTTGTAGAGGAATTTATCACAAGGGGCATAAAAACGAAGGACGAAACCGAGCGGTTTATCCGGCTCCTACTGATGTACGGTGAGGCGGAGGGAGTGATATGCAGCGGAGTGGAAACCGGCGGTAAGCACACCTACGCCCTAACCTCGGAACGGGTACTGGACGCGGTGGAAAAGACACGCGAGGAGGCCATGTCCGAACTTGCCCGCCGGTACTTCCGTAGCCACGGTCCGGCCGGACTGGAAGATTTTGTCTGGTGGTCCGGGCTCGGAGTGCGCGAGGCGCGGAGCGCCGTGGCGTCGCTCGGCAAGGAGATCGTTACGGAGTCGGTCGACGGGTGGGAAATGTTTACCCACGAGACATCACCGGCAATCGGGTGTCGCCCGGCCTTGCCGGATAAGGGCGTGGTACGTTTCCTGCCGCCTTTCGACGAGTACCTGATAAGTTACAAAAACCGGCTGGATTGTATCCGCGAGGACCATTGCCGGTATGCTTACAACAATTTCGGCATCTTCCAGCCCGTAATCCTGCACAACGGACGCATTACCGGAAACTGGAAGAAAACAACTCAAAAAAGCGTCATCGAAACCACTTTTTTCCCCGGATGCCGACCGGCCGCAAAAAGACTGCTCGAACAGGCCGCAAAAGAGTATAATTCATTTCACGGGCGATAGTACCATAATCCAAAAAGGTCATACAGTGCACCGTACGGGCACTGTGTTTGCATTACTTACGGTGGAGTCGAACTCCGCATTGTATTAATTAAAACGTAAGTTATGCCGGCAAAAAGCGAAAAACAGCGCAGGCTGATGGGGGCCGCACTCTCCTACAAACGCGGCGAGAACAAACACGCCAGCGAAAAAATCAAGGAAGTGGCGGACCATATGACCGAAAAGGAACTCGAAGATTACGCAAAGAAACCGCGGTCCGAAAAGAAATAGCCGGACATCCCGCAGGGGCCCGGCCGTAGCATAAGGTGGAACCTCACCTATTATCTTCGGCGTACCACTCGGCGAAAGAGGTGGCCGTTTCGTGAAGTTTAAGCGAATGGAGTGAAACCCCGTCGGGAAGGGCGGCCGAAATAGTGGCGGCGAAATCCGCCAGCATATTCTCGCACGTAGGCTGGTACGGGGTTTCCACAATGCGCCGGAACCTCTCCCGGACCATATCCACAAACGCCGCGTTATCCCCGGTCCGTCGGAGGATAAAACTGTGGTCCAACCAGTCCACGACAAGGCTGTTCACGATACGCTTCAGCACACTGAAATCCATCACCATGCCGTATTTCGGATCGGCAGGGTCTGAATTGGGCTCCCCCCTCACCGTAACGAACAGTCGGTATGAGTGGCCGTGTATCTGGCTGCATGCGCCGTCGTATCCCTCCAGCATGTGGGACGCCTCGAACGTAAATTCCTTAGTAAGCCTGATTATCGCCATATTGCTGACCCGGACAAATTCCCTGCCCGGTTAATTAAATCGTAACAAGTCCCGCCCGCATTTCCGGCCCGCGGGCCGGACCGACCGCATCTTATTCGGTTACATTGTCCACGTTTACCTGCCGCGAGAATACCTGCGAAAGGGATATGAACGTTTCGGTGTCCGATATCCACGGAATACTGAGTACGCCCTCGAAAATAGTGTGCATCAGGTGCTCGTTATTCTGGCAATAAACCTTCGCGAGTATATTATAACTTCCGGTGATAAAGTGGCACTCGGTAATTTCGGGTATTTCACGGAGGCTCTTGACCGTCTCGAAATTCATCGCCGGGTCGGAAATTTTGATACCGATTATTGCACAAACGTCGAAGCCAAGCATCGCCGGGTCCACCTCGAGACGCGAACCGAGTATTACACCGGCATCGTCGAGTTTCTTGACCCTCTGGTGAATTGCCGCACCGGAGATACCGCACTCACGTGCGATTTCCAGGAACGGCATACGTGCGTTCTTGATAAGGTACTGCAATATTTTGCGGTCTATCGCATCGATATTTACTTTTGCCATAATTGGGGTATTGGGTTAGTAAACGGGTATTTATCTATTTTATCACATTAAGCTCCCGCCCGACCTTCACGAATGCGTTCACGCACGTGTCGAGCTGCTCCGCGGTATGCCCCGCGGAGACCTGCACCCGGATACGGGCCTGACCTTTGGGAACCACTGGATAGTAGAAGCCGGTAACATAAATTCCTTCGTCCAGTAGTTTGGCTGCGAAATCCTGCGAGAGCTTCGCCTCGTACAGCATTACGGCGCAGATAGCGGATTGGGTAGGCTTTATATCGAATCCGGCCGCTAGCATCCGTTCGCGGAAATGCTCCACATTGGACACCAGACGACCGTGCAGTTCATCCGACTCCCCGAGCATCCGGAACACCTCGATAGATGCCCCCACCACCGCAGGCGGTATGGAGTTGGAAAAGAGGTACGGCCGCGAACGCTGACGAAGCAGTTCAATAATCTCCCTGCGGCCGGTGGTAAAGCCCCCTATCGCACCGCCGAACGCCTTCCCGAGCGTACCGGTGATTATATCCACCTTGCCGCGCAGGTCGAACAGCTCGGTAACGCCACGCCCGGTCGCACCGACGACCCCTGCCGAATGGCACTCGTCCACCATCACCAGCGCGTCGTACTTATCCGCAAGCTCGTTTATGCGGTCCATCGGAGCCACATTGCCGTCCATGGAGAAAACCCCGTCCGTAACAATAATACGGAACCGCTGGGCCTGGGCCAGTTTCAGGCAGTTCTCCAGCTCATCCATATCGGCATTGGCGTATCGGTACCGTACCGCCTTGCAGAGCCTTACTCCGTCGATAATCGAGGCGTGGTTGAGCGAATCCGAAATAATAGCGTCCTGCTCACCGAAAAGGGGCTCGAAAACCCCACCGTTTGCATCGAAACAGGCTGCGTAAAGTATTGTATCCTCCGTCCCGAAATAGTCCGCAATCACCTTCTCGAGCTGCTTATGGATATCCTGCGTACCGCAGATAAACCTCACCGATGACATCCCGTAACCGCGCTCGTCCATCGCCCGTTTGGCCGCTTCTATTAGCGCCGGATGGTCCGACAGGCCGAGATAATTGTTGGCGCAGAAATTAAGTACCTTCCTGCCCGCCACTTCAATCTCAGCCTTCTGCGGCGACTCTATCGATCTCTCTTTCTTGTATAGCCCGGCCTCACGTATGGCTGCGAGTTCACTCTCCAGATGCTCCTTCAACTTCCCGTACATGGCAATAATGAATTTTAAAAGTTATTCGGCGTGCTGTATATAACCCTCTTCCCTGTTTTTACTTACACTTTGTTAGCAAAGTTACGATTTATATTAAAAAAAGGGTCGCTATTTGTGAAAATATTACCCCGTTTGTGTAACTTTGTAAGCATCCATTTTTAAGAAAATTTAAAAATGCAGGGTGCTATCAATCGGCTCCCGGCAGATTAATGTCCGGCGAACGAGAGGCCGGAGAGGAAGCGGGAGTTTCTCCCGGAAATTACAATTTATCCAGTGTAAAGTCTAACATAAAATAACAGATTATGAAATCGATTGACACCTACGATTTTTCGGGAAAAAGGGCCATTATCCGCGTGGATTTCAACGTTCCGCTCAACGACAAGTTCGAAGTAACGGACGATACGCGAATCCGTGCGGCTATTCCCACCATCAAAAAAGTGCTTGACGGCGGCGGTTCCGTCATACTGATGTCGCATCTGGGTCGTCCGAAAAACGGTCCGGAAGATAAATTCTCGCTGCGCCACATTATTCCGGCCATAGAGCAGAGGCTCGGTGTGAAGGTCGATTTCGCAGGCGACTGCATGGGCGAGGAAGCTGCCGAGAAGGCCGCAGCCCTGAAACCGGGTCAGGTGCTGCTGCTCGAAAACCTGCGTTTTTACGCCGAGGAGGAGGGCAAACCCCGCGGTCTGGCCGATAACGCCACCGACGAGGAGAAAGCGGCCGCCAAGAAGGCGGTAAAAGAGAGCCAGAAAGAGTTCGTTAAGAAGCTGGCCTCATACGCGGATGTGTACATAAACGACGCATTCGGTACCGCCCACCGCGCCCACGCTTCCACAGCCCTGATTGCCGATTATTTCCCGAACGATAAGATGTTCGGCTATGTGATGGAAGGCGAGCTGAAAGCCATCGACAACGTAATGAAAAACCCGCAGAGGCCCTTTGTGGCTATTATCGGCGGTTCGAAGGTGTCGTCCAAGATAACCATTATCGAGAAGTTGATGGAACAGGTAGAAAGCCTTATTATCGGTGGAGGTATGACCTACACATTCAAGGCGGCTCAGGGCGGCAAGGTAGGTAACAGCCTTTGTGAGCCGGAAATGTTCGACACTGCCCTCTCAATTCTCAAAAAGGCTGAAGAGAAGGGCATAGGAATGATATTCGCCGAGGATACCCTATGCGCCGATGCATTCAGCGAGGATGCCAATACGCAGGAATGTCCCTCGGACGCGATACCCGACGGTTGGGAAGGTCTCGATATCGGCTCAAATGCCAAGAAAAGTTTCGCTGAACATATCACCTCGTGCAAGACCATACTGTGGAACGGCCCGGTGGGTGTGTTCGAAATGGATAAGTTCGCCACCGGCACCAAGGCCGTCGCGGATGCCATCGTGGACGCCACCGCTAAAGGTGCGTATTCACTTATCGGCGGGGGAGACTCGGTAGCGGCAATCAATAAATTCGGTCTGGCCGACAAGGTAAGTTACGTATCCACCGGCGGCGGCGCCCTCCTCGAATACATGGAGGGCAAGGAACTCCCCGGAGTTGCGGCTATCACGAAATAAATTCCCTTACGGGAAATAATATAAGGGGGTCGGCATTTTGC
>JAJBVT010000018.1 GCA_020859685.1 Rikenellaceae bacterium | reverse complement strand
GTGTTGCTTTCGGGGAGTGTTTCGTATCTGTCACTCTGAAAGTGACATTTTTTATCTCCCCGGATACCTACTCCTTTGTAAATCCTGGAAATTATGCGGCATTTACGGCTTTGGAAAGGCGTGTGCTCAACTCGTCGAGGGTCGATTTGCCGAACGAGTCGAGGTAAATAGATGTGACCTTGGTGTCGCGGTGTCCAAGCCCTTCGCTTATTACCGGTATGCTGTACCCCATTCTTTTAGCCATAGTGGCCCATGTGTGCCGTGCGACATGGGTCGAAAGGGTTTTGTATATGCAGGCCATTCCTGCAAGGGTTTTAAGCAGTCGGTTCTGGAGGCTCAATCCCGTTTCATACTGTCGCCGGTGGTCGGTCTCGTCACGTATTATCGGGAAAACGTAGGGCGACCCGCCTGTCTGCTTTTTGAAATGGTTTATTATTTTCTTCATCGGCCGGGTGACTTTCACCTCCATGAAGAATCCCGTCTTCCTGCGCTTGTATATCAGAGTGTCGCCCGACAGGTCGGATTTGCGGAGGTAGGCGAGGTCGACGAAGGACATGCCGCGCGAGTGGAAAGCGAACATAAAGTACATCAACGCCTCTTTAAGCCGGAGGGTTTGCAGGTATTCGACCTGCTGGTCACGCTCTTCACTCCTTCCCCGGTCGCGGAGTTTCCGGTTCAGAACGGATTCGAGTGCGGTAAGGCGGTTCATCTGCCCGTGGTCCAGCGAGCGTCGTCTCGTTTCGAAAACCCCGGTATACACATCCTCGAACGGGTTATTGGGCTGCCGGGTAATAATACCCGCCTTTACCGCCCTGTAATAAATTGCCCGCAGGTTGCGCATATAGAATGAAACGGTGTTCATTTTAAGACCTTTGTCGAACAGATACCGCTCGTAAGCACGGATTAGTGCGGCTGTGATTTCGCCCAGCGGGATATCCTTTCCCGTGAACGATACAAGGCTTTTGGCGGCGGAGATATAGGCCCTTGCCGTGCGGTGGCGGTCGTCTGCCGTGAGGTACTCCTTCAGTATGGCCGTATACGAGAGCATGGTGTTTTCCTGCCGGGTGGCACGGAAGCGGACAACGATATCGTCCGGCGTATACTCCCCGTGCGCCGAGAGAAGGGCGATTATAGAGTCCATGCGGGTGTTATCATCCTTCATAGCCTCCGATATGGATTGTAGCCGGGATGTGCGGGCAGGGTCCTTTCCGGGTAACTTTATTGTTCTTTGCCGGGGGTCCCATTCGTCCTGCGATACAACGTACCCGCGTCCGATATCCCTGTACCGGCGATTGTGTATAATGCGGAGGAACAGTACCCCCATTCCGGGACCCTTGCCTGGCGAGGGCCGGAAATGAAAACGAAAACTTGTCATAATAAAAAATTAGTAGTGGTTTATACAAAAATAAAATAATCCCGCCGCCGTGGCTTTATAGAGTATCAAGCGGTCCGTATGTTTTACTAAAAAGTTAATATTTTGGTATTTTTCATCAATACCGCGGGAGCGGAGCGGCAGCACGTCCCAATAAGGGCTGCGTGTTACGATGCAATGCCGGTGTCGATTGCGGCCTTCCGGTCCCTGTGCCGAATCCGCCCGGTCCCATGTCGAGATGCTGTAATGCCGGACCAGTACCGAATCAGCCCGGCCCCCATGTCGAGATGCCATCGTGCCGGACCGGTGCCGATTACGCCCTGCCGGAAGCAGTCGTGCCGGAGGTACCGTTCTTTTCTGCGGGCCTGTTTCCCGGTCCGGGATACCGGTATAATCCCGTTATATTTTACGCCGGTAGTGGCAACATCGTTTAGAGGGGCCGTAAACATGCGGTGACCGGGTTCGTCCTTCCGACCTTCGTCCGGTCTTCGTCCGACCTTCGTCCGGCCGCGCACATACATCCCATCTGGCAGATTCCCAGTGCCGTTTCCGGAACAATCGCCGGATGCGGAGAGGTGCGGCCGGAAATGCGATTCCGGGAGATTGTGTCTTCTTGTGGAGCCGGTAGGGTTTGTTTCCTGTCTTAATTTATCGGCAAGGCTCATGTGTTTTTTATCCGGAACCGGTCTTTCCACAGGGTGGTGGGGTTACCGGTTTTCATGGTGCGAAGGAGTTTCGTCTTTTTGGTCTTAGTAAGCTGGGTGCCGAATTTCAGCAGGCGGCTGTCCATATTCCGGGTTCCGTTGATGTGGTCTTTGGCCGTTTGCAGGCGTTCCATCCGGGCGTAGCGTTCCGGGTCGCTGTCGTAGTTGAGCTGTCGGGCGTCGGCCGTGGTGATGTCTTCCAGTATTACGCCCGCCTTCTGGTAACGGTAACGGGTCTGCCCCGGGGCGTAACGGGGCCAGGTGGTACGCATGATGGTTTTGACGAAGGGAATCATCTCCGCTTCTGTATCGAGCGGGGTGGGGAAGTCCAGTTTCAACCCGCGGGCATCTTTGGGTCCCTTGTAGTTCTCGTGTACGCTGGTGTGGTAGTAGACGTAAATGGACCCGGCGTAGGAGCCTTGCCCGCGCAGTTTGCGGCAGCACGAGGAGAGGTAGTCGAGCACCGCGGCGAAAACCGCATCGTACTCCGTCACGCACTCGGCGAACATCCGTGAGGTGGATATGCGGTCTTTGGAATCTATCTGGGTGGAGAACGGGATGCACTCGATGCCGTTCAGTTCCATGTAGGTCCGTTCGCCCGTCACCCCGAGCAGCCTGCGTACCCGCGGGCGGTACATCCCGGCGAAGTCCCATGCGGTGGGGGTGTCGGTCCGAAGTTCGCGGCACAGTTTGTCGTGCCACCGCCGGCCGATACCCCACACCTAATGCAGGGGGAGTTTTTGCAGTGCCTCCGCCCGGTCCTCCTCCGTGGCGATGACGTAACAGCTCTCCCGGTCCAATTCGGTCTTGGCGAGCTTGTTGGCCGCTTTGGCAAGGGTCTGGGTGGGGGCTATCCCGAGGGCAATGGGTATCCAGAGGCCCTTGCGGACGGTGCGTATGATGGTGCGGCCGTAGGCGTCGATATCCCAGTCGTCGTAGCCGGTGAATTTGAGGAAAACCTCGTCGATGGACTCTATCTGCATATCCTCCACGAACGAGCCGAGACAGGTGTGCATCCGGGCCGACAGATCGCCGTAGAGTTCGTAATTGCTAGAAAACACCACCACGTCGTGCTCCTTCAGTTCGCGGGTCTTTTCGAACAGCATATCCCCCATCCGGAACCCGAGCGACTTGGCCCTGCGGTTGAGCGCGATGGCGATTTTGTCGCTGTTCGACGCCACAATGACCGGGCGGCCTTCGAGCCACGGCTGGATGGAGGTCTCGCACGAGCAGTAAAAACTGTTCCCGTCGGCAAGCCCGTACCAGTTTATCCTGATGCCGAGGGAGTTAAATTCGGGCAATTTTCCCAGATTTTCCATCGCCGCCCCCTTTCCGCCTTAACTGTTTGATGGAGTAGGTTATAATTCCCCACACGAGTTTGTCGGTCTCCTCCTCCTCCGAAATGCGTACCGGCTCGTACTCGCGGTTTCCCGGCACCAGCCACAGCCCGTCGGCCCTCTTTTCGATATACTTTACCAGAAATTCCGACTGGTTGTAACTCATCACCAGGTCGCCGTCCACCGGGTCGAGGATACGGTCGATGATTACAGCGTCGCCGCTGTCGATGGCGTCCTCCCGGAGGGAGTCGCCGTAAATTTCGCCGTAAGCGGTGTATATGCGGTTGCGCACCAGCTCACGGTTGAGGTCTACCAGCACGGCGGTGTCCGCCGCATCTTCCGGCCGGTATCCCCACCTGACGGCCCGTTTGTGGGAATGGACCAGCTTGCGGAACATCGACTCGTCGGCCATGACCGTGCGGCGCCCCTTGCGCCGCCGGGTCTTGATTACCGATGTTACGATTCCCATAACATAGGAATCGCTGTCCCGGCCGAGCCTCTCGACCTGTCCCGACCCGGCCTCCACAAGGCAGTAGCGTCCCTGCCGCCGGTCGATGCGCTTCAGTAACGTTTCCCCGTCTATAACGCACACGGCCATATCGCCCCGCACCGGGCGCATAGAGACGTCGAACAGCACGGCGTCGCCGCGCTCCAGTTCGCCTTCGAGCAGGTAGTCGTCCAGCACGCGGGCGTAGTAGGTATTACCGTGGCTGGTGATAAGCTGCTCGTTTAGGTCTATAACATCCCCCGTGTAATCTGTCGCCGGGGAGGGAAACCCGGCGGAGAGGCCGCACAAGCGTGGAATAAACGCTTTGGCGGCCCTGTCGTCCGTTTTAAGTATTTCAAGATGCTCCATATACAACCCACAGGCGTGGCGACCTCGCGGCCCCACGCGTTCCCGCGCACTCGTTTTTAATAAATTAACCGTCGGAGATGCGGCTGGATAGCCGCATTGAAGGAATTTCGCTCCTTATCCCGCTCTCATTTTCCGTATATGCAATATTAAAGTAATCCGGCTGTGGATGCGGCGCGAGGATGTCAGTATTTACCGGCCGTTCGCGGTAACGCGCTGAAGGCGACTGCCGGTTTTTCGGTCGGGGATATTATACGGAAGTAAGTGTTACGAGAACAAAGTTTTCCAATGTAATTAAAACAAAGGCAGAGTAGTTGTAGGGAATAAATATATTCCCTATTTTTGTGTAAAGATTTAACGCAAATTAAAAATGCCGATAATATTTTACTATCTGGGACTTAAATTCTACTTTTTCTCAAACGACCATGAGCCGATTCATGTGCATGTAAGCAATGGAAATGGCGAAGCACGTTACTGCATAGAGCCCGTGGAATTAAAAGAAAATCGTGGGTTGAAAGTCAGAGACCTGAGAATAGCCGAAGCGGCTATTGAAGAGAATAGGGAAGTAATAATCGAAGCATGGATCAGGTATTTCAATAAATAAATTATGGAAGAGAAGGCAAAACGGATTTGGTTTGATGACCGGTATATTCATCTGGAAATGACCGATGGAAGGGTCGGAAAGTTGGCACTTATGGACTTTCCGAGGTTGAACTATGCCACTTCGCAGCAGAGGGAGAATTACGAGTTATCCCCTTTCGGAATCCATTGGCCTGAAATAGATGAAGACCTCAGCTATGAAGGGTTTTTCGTCGATACCGAAAAGATTTATAGTTTAGTGGGCCAAACCTTCAAAAGGTTTCCGGAAATCAATGCAAATCAACTGGCGCTAAGAATGGGGATAAACCAGAGTCTTCTGGCTAAGTATATATGCGGGAATAGAAACCCGTCACCGGAAAGACTGAAAAAGATAGAAAATGCTCTCCATGAGCTGGGCGATGAGTTGTCAAAGGTTTCCTTAACTCAAAGTTCTTAACGATTAGGGTGGTATTTAAACGATGATAGGCATTGAAACTTTTTTTCAATGCCTATCATCGTTTTTTCCTGTGCTCCTCAACAAGGACTTGAACCTTGGACCCCCTGATTAACAGTCAGGTGCTCTAACCAACTGAGCTATTGAGGAATATATTTCCGATAAAACAAATTTCCCGTCCCGGACCATTCCGGCTGCCTGGCGTAAATCGACCCTGCAAACAGAAGAACTCGTTAAATCGACTGCAAATATAGATGTTTTAAAATAAATACCAATGGTTATAATAATTTTTTTTCATCCCTCCGGGCCGGGAATAGCGCAAAACCGGTTCCCGGCCGGGCAGGTGAAACTGAAACAAATCCCTCAAAACAGGGAACAATCCCGGCCGTAATTCCCGGTTCCGCGTGGTACCTTGCAGGAAATGGAATTCAGACGTACTTTAACTCAAATCCTAACAATGAACTTTATGAAGAACTTCAAACGCCTCTTTTTTGCCCTCCTTCCCGCAGTGCTTGCGCTGGCATGCAGTAAGGATAGCGGGCAGACGGGAGTCCCCGACCCGGTAACCGATGCGGAGGCCCGCAGTTGTTACGGCCGGATAATACTCACATGGAGGATGCCCGCCTCGTACGACTATGTGGAAGTTACGTACACCGACCCGGTCGGTTGCCGGGAGACGGTATTCCGCGCCACGGAGGAGTACGCCTTTGCGAACCAGACCGAAGAGGGTAAATGCCGACTCTATGTGGACGGTTATCTCGACCGAGACGAGCATAGCTTCACTCTGGTATCGTATAATTCGTCGGGCGAGGCGTCGGCGGCCGTAACGGTAAGCGGTAGTGCCCTTGACCCGGCATTCACGGTGGTAGGTGCAACCCTCAGCCTGCGGGCCGACTTTGCGGGCGCTATCCTCGGCTGGCAGAACGTAACCGGAGTACCTGTTATTGTAAGCGCATCGTTTACCGACCGTTACGGTAAGACGGTGACAGTGATTGAAGAGTCCGACGCGGACGGGGAGTTGCGCCTCGGTTCGGTGGCTCAGTCGGGGACTTCGATACACGCCACGGTCTACGACATCACCCAGACCTACTTTTATACCCAGAAATCCTATCCTGATTTCGTCCCCCTGCCCGAGGAAGACCTTAACGAGTACAAGAGCGAATGGACGGTCTTGGCCTGCAGCGACGAGCCGCTTGCCGGGCAATGGGGGCCGGAATGGCTGCTGGACGGCGATATCGACAATACCATCTGGCATACCTCCGTGGTTGCGGCATTCCCGGTGTATGCCGTATTCGATATGGGTCGCCCGATGGTGGTCTCCACAATCGGGCTGACACCGCGGCAAGGTGAAGGCTTTATACACGGACCGCGTACCATCCGAATCGAAGTGAGCGACGACAACGAGCAGTGGGAAGAGGCCGGATTCTTCGACTTTAACGGCCTCACCGACGAGACCCAATATTTTTACCTCGACCAGAAAAGTACCCGGTCGAGATATCTCAAACTTACACTGGTAGAGAGCTATGGGGAACCGTACGCCTATCTGGCCGAACTCTGGATTTACGGCGGAATCAGGGAATAACGATAAACTTAAGGTGATGAAAATACATTTTTGTGCATTAACAATCCTGTTGTTGCTGGCGGGATGCAGTGAGGACCAGCAGTTACCGGGGCCGGGAACCGATACCCGCGCCTTCGAAATCAGCGGAGCTTCGGAATACACGGAAGGCAACCTCGTAGCGACCGATGCGCTGGGCCGCTCGCTGCCCACCTATGACGAGGTGGGCGGCGTGAAACCCAACAAACAGGTGGCGATGTTCTACTGGACATGGCATACCCAGCAGGGTGAGAACAAGAGGGCCTACGACGCCAGCCGGATTATTGCCGAAAACCCGTCGGCGGCGACCAATTACTACGACCCGGCATGGCCGCAGGACGGGTACTACTTCTATTGGGGCGAGCCGTTGTTCGACTACTATATCGACACCGACCCGTGGGTGCTTCGCAAGCACGCCGAGATGCTGGCCGAGGCCGGTGTGGACGCGTTGTTTTTCGACTGCACCAACGGAGCCTTCACCTGGAAGGAGTCGTACATGGCCCTCTGCGAAGTGTTCCAGCAGGCGCGCGAAGACGGGGTGAAGGTCCCAAAAATAGCCTTTATGCTCGCCTTCGGTATCGACTGGTGGCCAGATGCCGCGCTGGACGATATCTACGAGAGCCTCTACAAACCGGGCCTCTATCCGGACCTGTGGTACAGATGGCAGGGTAAGCCTGTCATCATGGCCTACCCGGAGGTGGCAAACAGCAGCGAAATAGCCAATTTCTTCACATTCCGGCCCGGGATGCCCACATATAACGACCCACCTTCGCGTGACGACCAGTGGGGGTGGCTTCAGATCTACCCGCAGCATCTCTTCGGCCGCAAAGCGGACGGCAGGTACGAGATGATGACCGTAGGGGTGGCCCAAAACTGGGCGCCCGATATGGGCCTCTCGTGGATGAGCTATCCGGGAGTGTTCGGGCGCAGTTACACGAACGCCAAGGGTTACAACGACGAAGAGGGCGCCGTGGATTGGGGTTACAACTTTCAGGAGCAGTGGGACAGAGCGCACGGCAGCGACCCGGACCTTGTTTTCATCACCGGCTGGAACGAATGGATTGCCATTCGCGGGGTGAGGGACGGCGATCAGTTGGCTTTCGCCGACACGTTCGATCAGGAGAACAGCCGCGATATCGAACCGATGAAAGGCGGCCACGGCGATAACTACTATTACCAGCTCGCGGCCAACGTCTGCAAATTCAAAGGTACCGAGAAACCCGCACCTGCACCCTCGGTGAGCGGGATGGATATTACGGATATAACCCTGTGGGACGAGATTCCCGCCTTCCGCTCCTATCCCGGTAACACCTTCCACCGGCACCATAGCGGATGGGCCGGAGATTTCTACACCAATACCACCGGCAGGAACGATATCGTACTATGCAAGGTGGCCTACGACCAGACGAACCTCTATTTCTACGTGGAGACCGCCTCGCAGCTTACCGACAGCGGGGACCCGGGATGGATGTATCTGCTGATAAACTCCGACCGCAACCACACCACGGGTTGGGAGGGGTACGATTATATCGTTAACCGGACGTCTCCCGGCGCTAAAGCCGTCCTCGAGCGAAGCACGGGCGGCTGGAACTGGGAGAAAGCCGCCGAACTGGATTACACCGTAAATTGCAATACTCTGGTGGTTGAGATTCCCCGGAGCGCGCTGGGCGTTACGGGCGATATAGGTCTGGAGTTCAAATGGGTGGATAATATGCAGAAGGAGGGCGACATAATGGATTTCTACGTCAGCGGGGATGCCGCGCCGCTGGGAAGATTCAATTACCTGTTTATTCAATAACCGGAACTTCGGGACTTTTATCGTAAGACAAACCGGCAAACCGCCGCGAGCGGTTTGCCGGTTGTCTGTTTCGAGAGATGGCCGGGGATTTAGACTTTTGCCGGAGTAACCGGATTAACCGCAGTCATTCGGCCGCCTGTTCCGCGAATGTAGGGTTGTTTTATATATGTGTACCGAATGTCTCGTAAGGGTGCTGTAAGATACATGCTGCATGCCGGATGCCGGGTATGGTGGAGGTTCGCCGGACCATACAGGATGTATGGATATGGCAATGCCTTTTACCTGTGTAGTGCACCGGTGCCCGATGTTGCGGGTTCGGGGTGGGGGAATCTACCGGATACACAGCCTGTCGGGAAGTGGGAATGTCTTTGCCTGTATCGCATGCCGTATGCAGTGTGCGGGAATTATATAAGCCGACGCACCCTATTATGTTCCTGCCCAAAATGCAAGCGGGCCTGTGACTTTGTTCACAGGCCCGCTTCGGTTTAAGTTCGGGTTACCGGCTACTTCTTTTTACGCACTATTTTGGACAGGATTTCCGGGTCGGCCGGGCGCCCCACCGGAGTTCCTGTATATAGGTTCCCCACAGGTCGGCGTGGCCCGGATGCAGTCCCGGCGATGTGGATATATGGGCCGAAGCGATATAGTATACACCTTCTTCGACCACAATCTCCGGGGCATGGCCGTTGAGTTCGGCCACCTTATTAACCACCGGATCTCCGAAACAGAACGGGTCCTCCGATATGTAGAGGGCCACCCTCGCATAGTCGAAACCCGAGACAAAGAGGTAATAATATCCGTCCCGGTAGAGTACGAACGGCGATTCGGGGGTAACGTATGCGTCTGCAGGGTCGGGCGTGTGCATCACCTCCACGGGTGCAGACCAGTGCAGGGCGTCGTCGGATACGCGTGCCATCACGGCACGCGGCACGTCGTCAGCGTAATACATGATATATTTTCCGAGATTCCCGTCGAAAAAAATGCAGGCGTCCCGCGGCATCGCACCGGTAAACGCAATATTGCGGATACCCGGCAGACCGGGTATCTCCGGGTAAATATCGTAATTCTCCCAGCGGTCGAGCGCCGGACCGTTGGCGGCCAGCACCCGCATACTATTGTTCATCTCCCCGATGCCCAGACCGTGGTGGTAATAGATATAAGCCCGCTCCCCGCCGGGCGACCAGACGGCGAAAGGCGCCCACATCCGAACCACGGAATCGGGACTCGTTATATCCGGCATAAGGTTCCAGTGGCCGGTCAGGGTGTCGCTTACGGCATGGTAGAGAGTGTTACCCTCTTTGTGTATACCTATGGCATGCCATCTGGCGGGCGAGCATTTATCTTTAATCAGAAGGAAATCGCTGTAAAACACTCGGCCCGACTCGGTGGAGTCGCCCAGAATAAGTATGGATTCTTTCCACGGCACGCTCAATTGCGGTACCTCCACAGGGCGGTCGTCCCCGCCGGGTTGTGCCGAAGCCACCGCTACCGACAGCGTCCACAGAAGTATAAGAAATCTTTTCATGGTGCATGGTTTTATTTCCGGCCGGTGCCGGGGGAGTAGATAAAATTGAAACGTCCGCCGGGCGCCGTATCGCCGCTTACGTAGAAGTCGATTATATTACCCTCCTCCTGCATATTGTCGCTCCATTTGAACTCCATATCTATATCGTCGTTATCGATACCCAGCGTTTGACGGGGAATCCGAAGCGTGAGCCGGTTGCCGTCTATATGGCAGTCGGCTTCCCCGGCGGGTTGCCAGTTCCACCCGGCCGAACTACGGTGGACGGTTGTCTTACCGCCCTCCACCCGGCGGTTGACCACGAAGTCATACCCTTCCCATCCCGTCTCTTTATCCCTGTCCGCGTCGATAAAGAGCAGCATCCAGTTCCGCTGGCCCTGCGGGTCGGTAAGAGGTTCGGCGGTCTCGACGTGGAAAAAGATGTACTGTTCGTCCCGGGCTACTTTGGTCCTTACTATATCGTTACGTCCGGAGTTGTCGGTGTAGAACTTGTCGGCATACCCGGCATGGCTCCGGTCGAAAGTATTGCCCCGGTAATGGTCGAACGAGGGGAGTATCTCCTCCCATTGGCCGGGGCGGTTAATATCGATGGTTACCGGTTGCGAGTATTCCGGCGGCGGGGCCACCCCTTTGAACCGCCGGATATTGGCCACCAGCTGACAGTAGTAGATATCGGCGTACCGGCCCCATGCCTTCACGGGTTCTATGTCCCGGCTGCGGTCCCAATCGTACTGGTCGGGAAAGGCGAACGGTTCATGAGGATTGGTCGGCGGCCAGTTTTCGTGTTTACCTGCTATAAACTCGTTCCACCCTGTTACGAATATCAGGTCGGGGTCCAGCTCATAAGCCCGCTCCCACTGCTCGGCGAAGTTGAAGCCGTAGAGATGGGCGTCCGGCACGTCGGCGTATCCTCCGCTCCTCTGCGTATAGCTACGGGAGAATGTTCCCGGGGCATTGAAAGCGTAGCAATGGCCGCCGTTGGCCCAGTTGGCATTCTGGGAGACACTTACCGGCACCTGCTCGCACGTCCCGTCCTCCCGCAATCCGTAAGGATTCTGGGGGTAGACCTCCATCCAGCCCCACTGACGGTTGTCGGCGGGGCCGTCCACATAATCGGGCTGTCCGGGGCGAAAGGTGAAGAACCGCTTCAACTCTTCGTTGAGAGGGTCTCCGTCATCGGGTATACTTTCGTCGTAGGCCATGATAAGGGGCTTGCCGTCCCACATAAACCAGAGCTCGGGATGCAATCCGGGACGGTATACGTCCTCGTACAACTGCCGGAGCGAAGCATAACCCCAAGGCAGTGGCCACAGAGTAAGCATAAAACAGACTTTCGGCACCTTTACCCCGTCGCGCTGCGCTTCGCTCCAGCACTCCATCAGCGTCTGGTACGACTCCTTCCAGGTCAGACTGCCGTTTGTGCAGTCGAAAAACACTACGTCCACTCCGGCATCGGCCAACATCTCGGCATGCCTGCGAAGCACCCACTTATCGGTGGTGCGGTAATAGCCCAGCAGCGGTTCGTCCCAGAAATAGTTGTTAGCACCGATATCCCATGCCGGATGACTACCGTCCAGGGCGGCTTCGGGATATTCACGGAGTATTTCGCTGATATTACCCACACGGAAACCTTTATCGGCTCCTTCGTGCCATGTCCAGTAGAATATGCCCACGTACTTGCCCGGCCGTTGCGGCCCCGTCTCTTCATAACCGGGCGCTTGCCGCCCAAGAGCATCCGTTAGCGCCCACCCGGACGGGACGGCCTGACCCGCAGCCGCCCCGGCGGTAAAAAGTGAAATGATTAATATTATAACAGTACGCATCATGTGCTTTTTTAACCTGCTTTAAGATTACAAAATTTAACTGTAAGATGTTTTTAGTTCACTACGCGTTTCCCCGAGCACAGCGTTCCCCGCATCTTAGTTAAAACCCGCCCCGCAGCCGGTAACTGTTATTACCGTAGGTCTGCGGGGTCGGGCTACCGGCTGATTACTAACTTCTATCCTGACCTATTCCCATCCCGGGTTCTGCCAGTTCTCCCCGGTCTGGTAGAGCATCTTGTTAATCTCCGACTGCCATATCGGATATATCAGGTATTTGTCGTCGAACGTTGGCCTTTGCTGGAGCGGCATCCTTTGGTAGACGTAGCCGCCCGGTGAAGCCGTTTCTATCTTCATCCCCGTAAGGTAACGGTCCGTGCGCTCCAGTATTTTCCAGCGCCTGACGTCGAAAAAGCGGTATTCCTCGAAGGCCAGTTCCACGCGCCTTTCGTTGCGGTAGCGCAGTTCGAAATCTGCCGAACCCATCCCGGCGGGAAGTGCGGGCATCCCGGCTCTCTGCCTGATGGCATTTACCGCTTCGCGGGCCGACATCGGCGATTGGCCCGGCACGGCGGACGCTACCGGTGCGTCCGGCCCGGCGTGGTTGTAGGCCGCTTCGGCGAAGTTCAGGTACAGCTCCCCGAGCCGGTAGATTCTCATCCAGCCATCGGTCTCGTTGCCGATTTCCGACCGCCAGTTGTTGAACTTGCGCAGGTAATAGCCGGTGCGTGTGTAGATAGATTCGGTCACCCTGTCCGAGATTCCCTCGTTCCCGCCGACGAAAGTCTGGACGAGTGTCCCCGCAGGGTCGTCGAGGTTCCGTACCGCACCGTTGTAGTAAATCGAGGCGTAGAACCGCGGGTCGCGGTTGGCGTAAGGGTCTTCCGGGTCGTAAATGCTGGACGGGTTGTAATTAGGCTGAGTATGCAGGGCATCGGCGTAAGGGTCCGAAAGGTCGAGTACGGGCTGCCCGTCGACGGTCTCGTAAGCGTCCACAAGTTCCTGCGTGGGACAGGGTCCTGCCTTCGACATGCCTCCCGTGGTGGGCAACCCCGCATATTTCCACACCTGTGCGCTCAGGCTCCGTGAATCGAGTATCGTCTCCTTGTCCCAGCCCCGGTTGGCGTCGGACCGCGTGATGAAATAGTATGCGTAGGCGTTCTGTGCGTAGGTGGGGTCGGGCTGGTCGGCGTACAGGCTGAAACCGTTGGCAAGGCACATATCGAGGGCCTCCTTAGTGATTTCGGCCACCTTGGCCCATGTGTATTTGCTTCCCTGCTCATACCAGAGGGGCGAAGCGGCATAGAGGGCGGCCTGCGATTTTATGGCGTAGGCCACCCCGCGTGTCATTATATGGAGGTCCCCAGGGCGGTCCCACCGGAAGCCGTAGAATGCGGTCTCGGGTTCGGGGGTGGCGAGTGCCCTGTCGCAGTCGGCCAGAATGAAGTCGACGACTTTTTCCACCGGTTCCCGACGGTCAGCGGAGTAGTCGTGGTCCAGCTCGTAGGGGGTGTCTATCAACGGTACCGGGCCGTACCTTTTAAACAGCTGAAGGTAGAGGTGAGCCCGGATAATGTGTACCTGAGCTATCCATCCCGCCTTCTCCTCCTCATTGAACTCGTAGGTTGCAATTTCCGGGTCCGCCATATATTGCAGGAAACTGTTGCATTTGCGGATGCCCCGGAAATAGTGTCCCCAATTGTCACCGGAACCGCTTTCGAGCGGATTGTATGTCGGGGATACCACTCCCCGGTACCACGACGAGACCGCGCCGTTATTGTTGTCGTCGGAGTCGTGCGCCTCGTCGCAGAACGAGGCCAGCAGGGTAGGGCTGCCCGTTTCATAGGTAAACCCGCGCTCGGCGACGTAGTTGTAGCATGAGTTGAAATAGGCCGCCGTCCGGATATAGTCGCTGAATATCTCCCTTATCTCCAGCCTTCCGTCCGGCTCCATATCCAGAGCGTCGGAGCATTGACCGAGGGCCAGCGGAAGCGCGGTTATTATACAGAATATTATCCTTTTCATAATTGCTGTGTTTAGGTGTCAGAAAACGAGACTGATTCCGAGACTGTAAACCCGGTACGGCTGGAAGGCGTTCAGCACCCCCGTCTCCGGGTCTATGTATTTGGACTTCATCTTGTCGACCGTGAAGAGGTTTTGACCGCGCAGCGCGAACCGGACCTTCTCGGCCGGGAATAGTCCCGACGACGATATCGGCAGTGTATATGCTACCTCCACATTTCGGAGCCGAAGGTACGAACGGTTCATTACGAAGTAACTGTTCGAAACATGGTTGGTGGTCGATTCCAGCGACAGGGCGGGGTAAGTTATCTTATCCCCGGCGGCATATCTGTCGGCGGTCCATGCGTTGAGGTGTATATCGTTGAATACCCCTTCGTTGAGGTTTTCGAAGAGACCTATGCCCGAGGCATACGAGTGGGCTTTGGCCACGCCCTGAAACATCAAACTTATTTCCCAGTTGCGATACGAGAATCCGCCCGTTAAGCTATACGTCTGCCTCGGAAGCCAGGTGTAACCGATAGGCGCCTGGTCCTTCTCGTCTATGACCCCGTCGCCGTTCAGGTCTTTGTAGACGAAATCACCCATGCGCGGGGTCCCGAACGAGTAGGTAAGCCCGCTGTTGTCGAGCTCCTCCTGTGAGTTGAAATAACCGTTGCCGTTGCTTTTGTCGATTATGTAACCGAACGGCTGGTGCAGGCTGTAACCGGTATTGCGGTAACGGTATGCGTACGAATCGGGGTTGGCCGCCTCCTTGATATCCACCACCGTATTCTTGTTGGTGCTGAAATTGAGGGTGGCGAAAACAGTCCAGTCCCGGCCGATGCGCTCCATATACGAGAAGGCTATTTCTACCCCCGAATTCTTCATTACGCCTTCGTTCGTCTTGGCGTAGTTGCTTAACAATATACCCTGATATTCGGGGATTACGCCCGTGGGGTCGATAAGCATGTTGCTCACCTTATCGCGGTAATAGTCGAACGATACCGAGAACCTGCCCAGCAGGGAGATGTCGAGCCCGTAGTTCTGCTTTTTCATCTTCTCGGCGGTGAGGTCCGGGTTGCCCCGCAGCCCGTCGTAGCTGTTTTCGGCCCTGAAGTCGTCTATATAGAGGAATCGCTGGTCGAACCCGAGCTGGTCGTTGGCGCTTACTCCGTAGGAGGCCCTGATTTTGAGATAGTCCAGCCAGTTTGCCGAGGCCATGAATGGTTCTTTGGACAGGACCCACGCGGCAGAGACGGCCGGTGTGGTGATAAACCGGTGGTCGGGATGGAACTGGTCCGAACCGGAGTAGCCCAGGTCGCCTTTGAGGAACAGCTTTTCGGCATAGGAGTAGGTCGCCGTCACTCCGAGGCTCTGCCGTTTGTAGAGCAGCATACCGGCAGTGGACGTCCAACTTCCTTTATCCTGGTCGAGATGGTAGAAGTATCCCGTTGCATCCACTCCGTGGAGACCGAAACGGCGATGGTAATCGGCGCTGGCGAAGAAATTCGAATTGTAGGCGAAGTTTTTGTTTTTATTGTAAACCAGCGGGGTGTTGTTCTCGGTCCCGTACTTCATAAATTCGAGTTTGCCGGTATCGGAGGTTCTTATCCATCTCTCGTAGTTTTGTAGGGTAGAAGTGGAATTCAGACTTTCGGTCTGGTAGGCGATAAGGCCCTTGAGCGACAGGCCCGGCGTCACCATTCCCAGGTCGAAATTGAGTCCCGCCTGGGCAAGGATATGAGTATGCAGGTTCTTAATGTAACCCGAGCGGTTGAGCACCCCGTAAATCAGATTAGGCTCTTTCTCGTGCGTTATAACCTGCCCGCCTATCATCCTGTCGGGATATTCGGGGTCTTCCTCGTAGGGAGTCAGAGGTCCGTACATGGTCGGGGGCAGGTTGAAGATATGGCTGTAAACCGAAGTGTTGGTCTCCCCGGCCGTCTTCATATTGCGGATGTTCCCGCTCAGACTCATGAACCCGTCGATGAAACTGTTAATTTTCACGTCCACGTTCGATCGGAAGTTTACGAAGTAGTTGGACGGTGTCGGGTCGAACTTATCCTTCTCGGCTATCTTGAACGGAATATGCTGGTACATGAAATTGACGTTGGAGTAGTATTTTACCTTCTCATCGCCGCCCGTGACGTTGACTCCCGCCTGCTGCATATTGGCGAAATCGCGCATGAACATACCGTAATAGTCGTTGTCGGGGTAGAGCTGACGGTCGGCCACGCTGCGGTAGCCCTCCACCTGCTGCTGCGAGAACTGGGAGTAGGCACCCCTGCCGTCGTTATAGCCCGCCTCGTTGCGAAGTTCGGCGTATCGGGCCGAGTTTATATATTTCGGCCTGCGCGTCATCTGTTGCAGTGACTGATTGAAGTAGACTCCTACCCGGGTAGGTCCCGCATGGCCCCGCTTGGTGCGGATGGAGATAATCCCGTTGGCTCCCTGAATGCCGTAGAGTGCCGTTGCCGAGGCATCCTTCAGGATGGAGATGGACTCAATTTCCTGCGAAGTGATATAATCGAAGTTGGTATTGGGGCAGATAACCCCGTCGATTACCACCACCGGGTCGCGGCCGTTTATCGTGGAGTTGCCGCGGATAACGGTCCATACGCTGGCCGAGGAGAGTTCGGAATAGACCTCCATCGAGGTAAGTCCCGTAAAATTACCGACCAGTGCCTGCGAAAGGTTCGCGACGGGGAATTTTTCCAGTTCTTCGCCCTTTACCGACGATACCGCGCCCGTAAGGGAGTTGCGGGTCTGCCGGGTATAGCCCATGTCAATGACCATATCGGCTCCCGTAATGTCCGGTTCGAGCCGCACGGATACCGCGTCTGCGGCTTCGGCGGGTACCATACGGTCGCAGTAGCCGGGAAAGGATACCACTATGTGGGAACTTCGGGCGGCTACCCGGAGGGTGTAACTGCCGTCACGGCCGGTCGTAATCTCGTTCTTCCCGTCGGCCGACCGGACGAGCGCCCCGGAAAGGGGTGTGCCCGTTTCGTCCGTCACCGTGCCGCTCAGCACCTTCAGGGCATTTCCCTGCCCGTAGAGTCTCCTGACGGGAAGTACGAGCGCCACGAAGAATATAATGTATGCGATATGTTTTTTTAGTCTCATTTTGCAGAAGATTAAGGAGTTCCAGTTATTCTAATACCAACCGGGGTTCTGCCAGTTCTCGCCCGTTATATCCCATATCTTACTCACTTCGGTGTCCCTTAGCGGCATGAAGAAATCGCGGTTCTCATAGCCGAACCGCTCCCGGTCCCATATATTTGCCCGCTCATAAGTAAATAGACCGGTGGCCGGGTCCCTGCGGATATACATTCGGGTGAGGTACTTCTGGTAGTAGGCCAGGTCGCCGTCCGGGTTCTGCCAGCGTCGCAGGTCGAAGTAACGGGTCTCTTCCCAGGAGAGTTCCACACGCCTTTCGTTCCTCACGCGGTGGCGCAGTTCGTCCTGCGTAAGTCCGGGAGGCAGGTCGGGCATCCCTACGCGCCGCCGGATTTCGTTCACGGCGTCGTAGGCGTCGGATAGGTTGCCCAATTCCACGGCGGCTTCCGCCAGATTGAGCATCACCCCGGCCAGCCGGTAAAATTTCCACGGGCTGCCCAGAACGTCCACTTTACCGCCCGCACCCGGTGTGACGGTCTTGCGGTTGTAGTAACCTGTACGCGTGTGGCGTCCGGCACCCTGGTCGTGCTCGATGCCGTGCCTTCCTCCTTCGTAAATCTCCATGGTTATCTTCTCGCCGTTAACCTCTATTTCGGCCCCATTATATAACACCGAGACGTAGAAACGCGGGTCGCGGTTGGCATACGGATCGTTATGGTCGTAGAGCGAGAGCGCCGCCGGGTTGTAATTGGGTTGCAGGTGCCGTTCGTCGGCATAGGGCCGGGAAAGGTCGAGCAGCGGGTAGGCCACCGTGCCGTCCGTAACCTCATAGGCATCCACAAGCTCCTGAGTCGGGCAGGTTCCGGCCATGTGCATCCCCTCTTCGAGTCCGACATAGTTGAATATCCATATCGACCCGGCGCCGTGGGCGTGCTGCCAGATGGTCTCCCGGTCGGTGGGCATCGAGGAATATTCCATCGCCGTGCAAGCAAGCTGGTGATATGCCGCCGCCGGTCCGGTGCCGAAGGTTTCGGGCGCCGAGCAGGTGGTGTAAAGCTGATAGTTATTGTCTTTGAGGGCCTTTACCGCGTCACGGTTTACCTCGTAGGCTTTCTGCCAGTAGTCCTGCCCGCCGTTGTGAAGGGGCGAAGCGGCGAACAGCCACATTTCCGATTTGATGGCCCAAGCGAGGGCTTTGGTTACCCTCATGGTCTCCGAAGAGGTTGTGATACGCCACGGCAGGTGGGGTGAAGCGAGCGCTTCGTCGCAAAGTTCCCCGATGTATTTTACCACCTCCGGTACCGGTTCACGCACGGTGCCCGAAAAATCGCCGTCGTAACGGTAAGTATCCCGTTGGATCGGCACCTTACCGTACCACTTCACCAGCTCGGAATAGAAGTATGCTTTCAGAATATATGCCTCCGCCCTCCAGCAGCTTCGCTCCTCTTCGGACCGGACCGCCGCATTATCTATATGGTCTATGAACTGGCTGCACAGGCGCACCTGATACCAGAGAGTATACCAGTCTCCGACTTCGTCGCGGGTGGTATTCCAGTAGTCGTATACCATACCAAGATAGGCATTCGATACGTTCAGCCCCTGGTCGTCTGAAGATGACCAGGCATCGTCGCTGAGAGCTACGGGTATATAGTCGTTACCGTTGTAGTTAATCCCTTTCATTTTTATATTCCCGTAGCAGGAGTTGAGAAATGCCCCTACCATTTCGGGGTCTGCGAAGACCTCTTCGAGGGTTATCTCGCCGTCGGGCGCCTTGTCGAGAATATTCTCGCACGAGCAGACCGCCCCGGCCAGTAACAAGGCCATTATTGCCGAATATATATTTTTCATCTTCCAGCTCTTTAGAATGTGATATTGATTCCGCCGGTCCACATCTTCGTGACGGGATACTGGGCCTGCCCCCACTGGTTAAGTTCCGGGTCGAAGGAGTTCATCCGCAGGTTGTGCCATGTAGCCACGTTATCCCCCCGGACATATATCCGGCAACTGCGGATACCCAGTGCCTTCACCACGGACTCCGGCAGCGTGTAACCCACCTCTATATTCTTCAGCCTGAGGAAAGAGCGGTTCATATAGAAGAAATCGTTGGTGGTATGGTTCACGTTCGGACCGAGCGAGAGGGCGGGGTAGGTGATTTTATCCCCGTTCTGGTACCTCTCCTCGGTCCATGCGTTGAAGTGCATATCGGTGTACGATCCGGCATATCCGGCCCATTCTTCCACCCCGACACCTAAATAGCGTTCTGTGGTCTTGGCCAGACCCTGAAACAGTACGGAGACGTCCAGCCCCTTGAAATCCACCACCACGGAGGCTCCGTAGGAGATTCGCGGTACCCTCGTATATCCGATGGGTACCATATCTGCCGCGGTAATCTTACCGTCGCCGTTCACGTCCACATACTTGAAGTCCCCGATACGGGCTTTGCCGATGGCCGAATAGTCCGGAAGGGCATCCAGTTCCTCCTGAGTGTTTATGTAACCGTTGCCGCCGTCGCTGAAATCGCGGATGTAGCCGAACTGCTGTCCGAGACTGAAACCCTCGATTCTCTTTTTTACGGCATAGTCGTCGGGATAGGTAACCTCGTTGGCATATTTCACGGTATTTTTGTTGTAGGAGTAGTTGCCGCGGAACTGTACGGCAAAGTCGCCGGTGAACATCTTCCGGTAGGTCAGTTCCAGCTCGTACCCGCGGTTGTCCACCCGTCCCCAGTTTACTGCGGGAAGGTTGCCCTGCACTATGCCCGTAAAGTCGGGAATTGTACTTATGTTAATCAGTATATCTTCGCGCTTTTCTCGGAACACGTCGGCAGAGAATGTAAGCGCACCCCAGAGTTGCAGGTCGATACCGTAGTTCTGTTTTACGGCCGTCTCCCACGTCACGTCGGTATTGGCAATCTTTCCCTGATAGATATACTGCCCGCTTCCCAGCGAGGGCAGGGTACCGCCTCCGTACATGTTTATCTGGTCGATATAGAGGAACCTTGCCGCCCCCTGCTTGTCGTTCCCGACCTTGCCGAGCGACGCGCGCAGTTTAAGGTTCGTTAGTACGCGGTTGTCTTTGAGGAACCGTTCGTTACTTATTACCCACCCTATCGAGGCGGCCGGGAAAAAGCCGAACCGGCGGTCGGGATTAAACTGCTCCGACCCGTTGTAACCCATGTTTACCTCGGCCAGATATCTGTAATCATAAGAGTAGGTGGCCCTTGCGGCAAAGCCTACCATATTGTAGGGTACTTCCGCTCCATAGCTTTGCCAGTTGTCGCGCTGTGCGAGCAGCAGGCCGGTCACGTCGTGCAGACCGAACGACCGGGCATAGTTGACGGTGTACTGGAGGTTGAGGTAATAGTTCGTATCATAGTATTTGGTGGTGTAGAAAACCGGGTCCCTGTCGGCCGTGATAAAGTAATAGCTCTCCTCGTCGGCCGAGCGGGCGACGTAGGCCCCGTATTCGTCGAAGAAGTTACGGTTGTCGAGGTAGTTGACATTTATATTGTCGAACGCCACCATACCTTTGGTGCTCAGTCCCTCGGTAATGAAACCGAGCTTCCAGTCGAGCGAGAAGGAGGTGTTCAGGTCCACGGTCGTCACACGGCGGTAACCGGCGCGGTGGGTGTAACCGTACAGGGAGTTGTAATAAGCTACTACTTCCCCGGCAGGGGCGCCGTAACCCTCTACCGTCAGCGGGCCGGGCATACTCGGTGCCACGCTCATTGCATACTCGGTGGCCCCCTTTTCTATGGTATCGCCGCCACCCGACAGGGAGGGTTGGTTGACCCTCTGGAGATAAGAACCGATATTCAGGGCGGCGGTCAACGACTTGGCGATATTGAAATCGAGGTTGCTCCGGAAGGTGAAACGGTCCATACGGAACCGGGCGTCGTAGTCGATGTTCGGGTCCTTGTCTACCTTCATTATCCCGTGCTGGTTTATGTAACCCGCATTTAGGAAATATCGTACCTTATCGTTACTGCCCGACATGTTTACGTTAAGTTTGTAAGTGGGCGCCCAGTTGTGGAAAAACTCACGGTAGACGTCCCTGTCGGGATAGAATGCCGGATTCTCACCCGATTTATACATACCTATCATATAGTCGGTGTATGGCAGGTTGTCTTCGGAGTAGCCGTCGTTGCGGGCGGCCTGGTTACGCAGTTCGGCGTGCTCCCAAGAGTGCAGCCGGGTAGGACGGGTCGTGAAACTGGATAGGCTGTAATCGAAATTGACACTCAGTTCGAGTTTCCCTTCGGTACCTCTCCGGGTGGTTATCAGCAGCACCCCGTTGGCGCCCCGGACTCCGAATACGGCCGTGGCAGAGGCGTCCTTCAGTACGGTCACGGTCTCTATTTCGTTGGGGTCGAGCACGCTCAGGTTGGTACGGGGAACCCCGTCTATCAGGATAAGCGGGCTGGAGTCGTTCAGGGTGGACTGGCCCCGCAGGTACATGGTCACCGCGTCCTTACCGGGCTGGTGGCCGGAGTTCTGCATGATGGTGAGCCCGGGAAGACGCCCCGCCAGGGCGCTGGCCACGTTGGTGGCCGAACTGCGTGCCAGCTCCTCGGTGCCGATGGAGGAGATAGACCCCGTGACACTTATCTTCTTCTGGCTGCCGTACGCTACGGTTACTATCTCGTCAATCATGTGGGTGTCCGGTTCCATGCGCACTGTCATCTGCGGCGAGGCGACCGCCTCCACGGTGCGAAGCCCAAGGAAAGAGAATGTGAGGACGGAGTTCTCGGGGACCCTCAGGGAAAACCGCCCGTCGCCGGAGGTGGTGGTTCCCGTCGAAGTCCCGACCACGAATATGGCTACACCCGGAAGTGGCGAGCCATCGTCTTCGCTTAAAACAATTCCATTGATACTTATAAGTCTCTGGTCCTGTTGCCTCGTATCGGGAAAGGCCGGGATGAGTTCCACTGCGGCGGCGGGTGCCGCAACCGCCAATATGAGCAGTGTCGCAAACAGGAAGACACCCCCGGACTTGACTTTCAGGAAATGTATAAACTTCATTTGCATTAGGTTAATTTGGTTAGCAGTAAATTTCGTAGATGCTGGTACGAGAGGGTGTCCCGCGGTGGGCGGAAGGGCGGAAATTTCCGGTGACGTATGAAATTAAAATTTTGCCGGGCAGTCGCGGAATCGTGACCGTTTAGCCGGATATGAAGTAGAGTTCTCTCATATAATTATAGGTTAGGTTAGTATTCGGTAGGTTTTGTAGTTTCAGTCTGCCAATTCCACCCCGGGCGGCACCTCTACCCGGCTCGACACGGTGCCGTCGGGCATCCGTTCGTGGCTTACGGTAATTATACCGTAAGGAGTGGGTATCGTGCCGCTGGCCCTGTTAAGGTGGCCCAGATTGGGGCGTACCGCCACCCGGGCGAATCCCGGTTCCAACGGCTCTATACCCAACACATGGCGGCTCAGCCAAGGGGTGGGTCCGCTGGCCCAGCCGTGGCAGAAGCTGTGGCGCAGCCCCTCGTAGCAGTAGGCGCCGCCGTCGGCATGGATATCGAACATTCCCTCCGGCACTATTTCGTCTATCCGGGCTGCACGGTGCACAATGGAATAGTCGAGGTCTTCCCAGAACGTTGTGGCGCCCAGGTCGAGCATCGCCCCCCAGTAATCGGATATTATGGAGAGCGCTTCCCCGTACATTCCGGCCCGTGCCAGCGATTCGAGCATATAATAACCGTAGAATGTCGAGAAGCCGAGGGCGCCGTCGCGGGCCGCTACACCGGCTGCCTCCTCCGCGCCGGGGATACCGGCAAGGGCGAGCAGCGATGCGGCCTGCTTGTTGTCGTAGTGGTCCGGGAGGTGCCGCTTCAAAGCGGTTACATTTTCGCGGCACTTTGATTCGAGCCGGTAGTCGCCCAACCAGCCGGCAATTCTGGCCGCGCTTTCGAGACTGGTTACCGTCAGGGCGTGAAGCCCGGCATCTATCACCTCCGGCATTTCGGACGTGGGCCAGTCGAGGAACCGGACACCGCCCGAAAGTCTCTCCCTGTCGCCGTCGATCTGCGAAACCACCTGGTTAACGAGTCCTTCGAGGTAATCGTGCTGGGAGCGGAGGTATTCGAGGTCGCCACCGTACAGATAGAGGTCCTTTTGAATTATTATCCACCATAGGGAGTAGGAACACATTCCGTTCATCCACCCCGGGAGCGGCGTTTCGTCACGGGCAAAGTCGAGGCTCTTTTTTACCACCTCGTTCCCGCCGAAGACCGTGTTTATGCACATCACTTCCGGATGCATATCTCCCAACCACACCAGCCTGTCCCTCTTGATGCCGTCCCAAAGGAAATTCTGCATATTCAAATGTACTGTATATGCGCCTGTTTTCCATATACTGTCGAGCCTTTTATCGTCTGATTCGAACGTTCCGAGGTATGGGATATCCCGGTACCGGAATACGGTCCGAGCCGCAATCAGGGGCAACTCGGTGTCGGGTTCGGTAAGGTCTATGCGAACGAACCGGAAGCCGGACTCTCCGGCCAGCACCGTTCCCAGCCACGGCACGCGGAGGATGAAATCCCTCAGAGCATGGTCGTTGGTGGCCGTGGAGCCGTACTCGCTCATAGCCTCGCTTACCGATTCCCCGAAGCGGATACGCACTTCCACCGGCTCTTGGCTCCCCCGCATCCCGGCGGCCAGTTCGAGCGAACCCTGATATTCCCTGCCGAAATCCAGAAGTACGGATGCCGTACCGCCGTCCCGGGTGCTCAGTACGCAGAACTCCTGCGAGGCGGTTGAGACCTGCCCCGAAAACTCTTTAAGGAGCACCTCGGCGTTACGGACGCTCGTCCCGGTATCGTCCGAGGTCCATACTATGCGCACGGGCGTTATATATTCGGTCCTCATCTGGTCGGTCCAGCCGCCGTCGGCATCCGGTGCGGGGTTTCCACCCCGTGCACCAAAAAGCGAAGAAGTATAAAATAAAAGGGTAAGGATAGAGAGGAGAGCGTTGTGCTGCATGTTCGGATTAATTTAGCATTTGCTCCAAAACTATCCGAAACCCCTTCGATCGGTTAGCGGGATATTCCCAAAAGTTACCGAAATTGTTTCGTCCCCGGATTTTACCGGCCGTTTAACCGTTTTGTTTCAAAATTTATCTCGATTTATCCAGACCGCGTTCGTGCGTTTTGCCGTCCGGGGTAATTGACTAATTTTGTTACCGGGGAGCCTTATCCCGCTACCGACCTATGCCAGCTAAAAAATTACTTTCGTCTTTGATGCTGTTTCTTGCGGTCGCCTTTCCGGCAATCTGCGCCCCCGGAATGAATTATATTCCCGACGGCAATATCCCGAACCGGCATATAAATGCGTTCGCGCAGACCGTGGACGGGTATATGTGGATAGGTACGGCCAAAGGTCTGTGTCGCTACAACGGTTACGAATACATCCACTTCTTCCACGACAGGGACGATGAAAACAGCCTGCCTTCAGACCTTATTACGGCTCTTCTCGTGGACGGTAGCGGGGATTTGTGGATAGCCACGGACAAGGGGGTTTGCCGTTACAATCCCTCTTCGGGCTCTTTCGACCGGGTCGGATACCGCGACCCTGCTCTTCGGGCATCGTTCGAGGAAGGATTTCTGGAGTTCGACGGGCGTTTGCTGGTGTGCGGTAACAACGGCGTCAAGGAGATATATCGGCAGGAACTTGTTATGGACGTAATCGGTGGCACCGAAGGTTTCATCGTGCAGACAATGATTGCCGATGAGTATTCGCAGTTATGGATCGGCGGTCGAAACGGGCAGGGCATCTACCATCTGGATAAAAATCTCGGATCGATTGTACCCGCAGCCACGCCTGCGGGGTTGGATATAATGTGCAGTTACCGGACCAGAACGGGCGAAATCTGGTTCGGCAGCAATCAGGGTGTCGTCGCTCTCGAGCCGTGGAGTAACCGGCTGAAAAGATGCGAGCTTAACGAGCGATATGCGGAGGTGGTCTCCCGGCTGCAAATCACCTTCTTCCATGAGACCGACCCGGATAACCTTCTGATTGGTACCCAGAACGACGGTCTTTTCCTCTATAATTTCCGCACCGGGGCCTTCGGCCCGGCAGACCGTCCCGACCCGGGAAACGACCCATCGTGCCACTACACCGTATGCTTCCGGGACCGCGACGGCAACCTGTGGCTCGGGACGTTCGATAAGGGTTACACCGTGGAACTAGATGCTGCCCGGAAGTTCAACGGCAATGCCGCCCTTAACAGATTCACCGAAGGTAAATTCGTAACATGCCTTGCGGAAGACCCGGGCGGTAACCTGTGGATAGGTACAAGGTACCACGGGCTAATCTGGTTCGATACGGAGAACGGTCGCTCGGTAAATTACGATAAACTCAATTTCGCGCCGTTCCGTGAAGCATACAGCCACTTCGTGCAGTCAATTCTGGTGGATTCCAGCGGCAGGCTGTGGCTCGGGTTCGATAAATATATTCTGATGGCCACGGTGGACGGTGGAGCTATACGGAGTTTCAAGGTTTACGATATGCTTTCCGACATCGTCACCCTCGCCGAAGACGGGCAGGGCCGGATATGGGCAGGCTCTTCGACGGACGGCATCTATATATTTCCTGAAGGCTCACCACCGGAGCCTTTCCGATTACCGCTTCCCGGGACATGGAATAATATAACACGGATTATTGCACTCCGGTCGGGTGAAATGCTTTTTTCGGCCTATGACGACGGGCTTTACCTTGCCCGACCCGGTACCTTCGAGATACGTCCGTTCCCTACGGTTGCCGGTCTGGAACGCTTTACCGAGCGGGCTATATTCCTCTATGAAAACGACGACTCGGAGTTATGGATAGGTACCTACGGGCGCGGGGCTGCACGCTACGAAACCTCGTCCGGAACCTTCCGCGCCTTCTCCACCGACACGGGGCTGCCCGGTAACGACGTCATCGCCATCACGGAGGATGCCCGCGGCACGGTATGGATGAGCACCTCGCAGGGCATTACCCGATATGACGCAACCAACGACAAGATATTCAACTATTTCGAATACGACGGTACGGGTGGTAACCAGTTCCATGAGAAGGCGGTCCTGCGTTCGGCCTACGGGCAGATCTATTTCGGCGGGAACCACGGTCTGACATATTTCGACCCGTCGGAAGTAACCGGGGCAGCGAAGAGGCTGGAAGTGGTGCTCGAAGATCTGAAGATTCTGAACCGGAGCGTCCGCCCCGGCGATGCGGACGGTGTTCTCGGGAAACATATCTCGCATACCTCCTCCATTACCTTGAAACACCGCCAGAACGTATTCAGTATAGACTACTGCGCGATAGATTTCGGCACGTCACAGAAAATAAAATATGCATACCGGTTACAGGGTTTCGATGAGGAATGGAACTATGTGAACGGTTACCGCCGCGCCACCTATTCGAATCTCTCGCCCGGCCGGTATCTGTTCGAAGTGCGGGCACAAAACACCGACGGAACGTGGGGCGACGGGGCTACGACTCTTGCTGTCCGTGTTGTGGCGGCCCCCTGGCTCAGCACCGCGGCCGTCATGGCCTATTTTATAATCGGCCTTGCACTCATGCTGCTCTACCTGAGGATATATACCAATACGAGGATTGGAAGGGAAAGGCTCGCAATCTTGCAAAAAGAGAGGCTCTACGAGCAGGAGTTGGCCGAGATGAAGATACGGTTCTTTACCAATATATCGCACGAGCTTAGAACACCGGTGAGCATGATATACGGCCCGATAAAGGAACTTGTGGCCGGGAATCCGGAGGAGCCGCGGCGCGGCAAACTGCTCGGCCTTATAGACCGTAATACGGGTAAACTTCTTCGCCTGCTCGACCAGTTGATGGACTTCGCAAAGATCGAGAGCGACACCATGTCGCTCGCCGTCTCGCTGACCGACCCGCTGGCTATCGCACAGGAACTTATCCAGAACTACTCCTATTTCGCACTGGAGAAAAACATCGAGGTTCGTCTCGTGGCCTCACCGTCCCTTCGACCGGGTTATATCGACGGGGACAAATTGGGTAAAATAGTGGGAAACCTTCTGTCGAACGCGCTGAAATACACGCCGTCCGGCGGTAACGTGCTGATCGAAATGGCGGTTGAAGAATCTCTTCCGGAAGAGTTCGGCCTGGCTACGGTACAGGGAAGTTGTCTGTACGTCAGGGTGAGCGATACTGGTATAGGCATTAAGGAGGAGGAGATGCCCGACCTTTTTACCCGCTATATGCGGTTGGGGCGGGATAATGTACTTTCGAAGAATATACCGGGTCAGGGTATCGGCCTGCACTATGTCAAGACCCTTACCGATGTGCATAAAGGCTACATCTCGGCACAAAGAAGGGACGGCGGCGGAATGGTATTCAGCTTCGCGCTACCCTGTGATAAAGGGTATTACAGTGACGGGGAATTTGCCGCGGAAGAATCGAACCCGCACGCGGACTTTGGGGCTGCGGAAACCGTAACGGAGCACTCCGTTGGGTCGGATACCCAGTCGGTGGAACCCGAACTGCCGACGATACTTATTGCCGAGGATAACTGTCAGTTACGGGAGTTTCTCCGGTCGATATTCGACGAAGCCTATCGTGTACTCGAAGCGCCGGACGGGGCTGCGGCCCTCGATATATGCCGCCGCGACAGGGTGGATCTGGTAATCAGTGACGTGCTGATGCCCCGTATGGACGGCTATAATTTCTGTTCGGCCGTCAAGAACGATCCGGACCTGTGCCATATACCGGTTGTTATGCTGACGGCCAAAACTCTGGAAGATGACCATATAGCAGGATATAAATCTGGTGCGGACGCCTACATAAACAAACCCTTCAACCCCGAAATCTTACGGATGTCGGTGGCTAATATGTTCCTGAATATAGAGCGGCTCAAGAAAATGATGCTCCGGGCACCCGGCCCGCCCGGTGATACCGGGACCGGTGCGGGGGAAGGACCCGGCAAAATGCCGCTCAACGAACTCGATATGAAATTTTTCGGCAAGCTCTACAAACTTATCGACGATAACTTGTCGGACGTCAACCTAAATATCAATGCGATAGCCAAGGAGATGGCGTTCAGCCGGACGAGTTTCTACCGTAAAATCAAATTCCTTACCGGAGAGTCGCCGCTCGATTTCGTCAGGGTGTATAAACTGAATAAAGCTGCCGAACTGTTAAAGACGGGTAGTTACAGCGTGGCCGAGATTGTCGATATGCTGGGCTTCGGTACCCATTCCCATTTCTCGCTCTGCTTCAAAAAGCAGTTCGGCGTAAGCCCGAAGGATTATAAAAAATCCGTCTGAAAATTGGTTTATGCGGTCGGCCCGGTCCGATTATGAAGAATGGCAATCATACCTATGTCTGCCATATTCCAGTCTTCCCCCTTTGGTAGGCACAGTCTCTTGCGCTCACCGCAACAAATGAGTTAAAAAATGGATAATAAGCGGGAAGTACCCCGCGGCCTTCCCCGTAATTTTGAATCAGTAAAACCCACCGTACAGAACCCACGGTAATTCCCGCAGTAAGGCTTTGCCGGCAGTCGGTTTGTTATCCCCGGTCGGGTTTGCTGGAGGTATGTACCCGTTACAATAAAGGTAATATGACGACACCGGACGGACGATTTTCTTACGGTACAGAAAAGGGACCGCAACCGAGATATAACATGCAATTCAATTGTAGGGGGCTGGAGTAAGGCCGGTGGACCGTGGATTGATCCCACACAATCCATGCGATATCTGGCCTGCTCCTCTATTTCCGTGAGGTAGGTGTGGTGCGGTAAGTAGTTTCGGCTTTGGAAACCCGAACGGGCGAAGTTACTGCACTTGCACCGGAAACAGTGGGCGGACATGGGGAGTGGCGAGACCGGTAACGAGGGACATGTACACACCCCACTTGCTTACCCACTCCGCCGGGCGCTCAACGCGAGGTCGAGACGTTCTTTGAAACCGGTAAGTTCTTCCTGCGTGGGTTCCCGGTAATATCCTTCACCGGAGTCGATGCCCAGTTTTGCCCGTTTGGAAAGGCCCAGCCTGTGGTAAGGAATTACTTCGATTCCGGGAACGGCTTCGAGAGAGGTGATAAGGTCGCATAGTTGGCCGATATAGCTGTCGTTACCATGCAGTTCGGGAATGAACAGTAGGCGCAGGATAATATGTGCGCCGGTGCGGGAAAGGGTTACGAGGTTGGCCGTGATAAGTTCGGGGTCCACACCGGTCAGCCGGCGGTGAAGGGTTGGCTCCAGTAGTTTCACGTCCCACAGCCAAAGGTCGGTGACCGGGGCCAGTTTCAACAGGTGGTGCTCCGGGCAATAGCCGGATGTCTCGACCGCCGTGTGGATACCGCGGAGTTTGGCACCGTGGAGTATTTCGCAGGCGAACCCGTGCTGGGCGAGCGCCTCCCCTCCGGAGAGGGTCACCCCGCCGCCCGAGTTTTCGTAATAGGCGGAGTCTTTGGCAACCTCTTCGATTACTTCGGCAGCCGTCACTCTCCTTCCGGCCGTCTCCAGCGCGCCGTAAAGGCATGCTTCACGGCAGAGCGAGCAACCCCGGCACAGGCTCTTGCGCCTATTGGCATCGGCAAGGATGGCATGGCTGTCACGATGGGGGCAGGCCTGCTCACAGGCGTTGCACCCGACGCATTTTGCGGCGTGGTAGAGAATTTCGGGGCCGAACCCCTGCGATTCGGGGTTGTGGCACCAGACGCACCTGAGCGGACAGCCTTTCAGAAATACCGTGGTCCTTATACCCGGGCCGTCATGGGTACAGAAATGCTGAATATCGAAAATGATACCTGTGTCGGAATCCATAGTAAAAGGTGTTTCTTGAAATAAAAATACCACATTTACACGATTCGGGACCGGTTTAACCCGTGTTATTTGATATATCGGAGTTAATTAAAAACAAATCGAGTAATCTGAAACAAACGAAAGGGATACTTTATGGTGAATTTTGAATATTACAACCCCGCGAGGATAGTATTCGGTAAGGATACGGAGTCGGAAACGGGTAGGTTGGCAAAGAGTTGCGGAGCTAAGCGCGTGCTGTTGCATTACGGCGGCGGCTCCATAAAAAGGAACGGGCTGTACGACAAGGTCGTAGATTCGCTTCGCGGCGCGGGACTCTGGTTTACGGAACTGGGCGGGGTGAAACCCAACCCGCGCCTGTCGCTTGTGCGCGCGGGTATTGCACTGTGCCGTGAGCAGAGTATCGATTTCATACTTGCAGTGGGCGGGGGGAGCACCATAGATTCCGCCAAGGCCATAGCCGCCGGTGTGGTTTGCAAACGGGATATCTGGGATTACTACATGGACGGGAGCCTGACCCCGGCGGGGGCGCTTCCGTTGGGCGTCGTGCTGACGATACCCGCCGCGGGTTCCGAATCATCCGACAGTTCGGTAATCACCAACGAAGAGGGCAATTATAAAAGGTATATAGGCAGCGAATATCTGGTGCCGCGGTTTGCGATTCTCGACCCGGAGGTGACCTTTACGATGCCGCCCGCCCAAATTGCCAACGGCTGTTCGGATATCCTCGCCCACCTTATGGAGCGCTATTTTACCCGTACGCCGCATGTGGATTTCACCGACCGGCTGCTCGAAGCCTCAATGCGGACGGTATTGGAGAACGGTCCCCTCGCAATTAAGAATCCTTGCGACTACAATGTACGGGCCGAAATAATGTGGCTCGGTACCATTGCCCACAACAACCTTTTGGGTACGGGCCGTATCGGCGACTGGGCCAGCCACGATATCGAACACGAGTTGAGCGCCATGTACGACATCGCCCACGGTGCGGGCCTTGCCATAGTATTCCCCGCGTGGATGAAGTATGTAAATAAAGCGCACCGTGACAAGTTCGTACAACTGGCCCTTAGGGTGTTCTCTGTGTCACTGCCGCTGGACGATGCGGACGCCCTCGTCGCCGAGATGATCGAACGCCTCGAAGGGTGGTACCGCAGGATGGGCCTGCCCGTCCGGTTGCACGAAGCGGGTGTCGGGTCCGACCGTATCGGGCAGATGGCAGCCCGCTGTGTGGAAGGGCGCGGCACGGTAGGAAATTTCATGAAACTCTCAGCAGAAGACATTGCCGCCATATACTCCCTTGCACTTTAGAGAGGCTTTTTTGGGGCGTTTATATTTGCTTTAAATGCTTTTTTGTATTAAATTTGCTTGAGTCCGGTAAATATACGGTTGTGGGAGTCGTATATTTTAAAGTCGTCGGTTCAAGCGGTAAGACACCGGATAATTAATCTAAAACAATCACGTCATGTCAATGAACGACCGCATCTCACGTGGTGAATTCCTCAAAAGGTCTTCACTCGGCCTCGGAGCACTCTTCCTGGGCCTTAATGCCAAAGCATTCGCATCCGAATCTCCCGCGCCGGCCGAAGCCGGTAAAACCACTCCGAAATGGAGCGCCCCGTGGCAGCCCGAAAGGCCGTCCAGGCTTGACCCCATTACCCATCACCTTGCAAGGCTCGGGTTGTCCGGCGAGCATGGGAGGAACCTCTCACCGGCTTCCTGGGAATTTCCCGAACGGAACGATCCTACTCTGTCTGGCAGTGTCAAGTACGGGCTGGCCGCACTGAGCGTGGCCCGTCATGCCCCGTTGAGGATTCTGCCCGGGGAGCTTATCGTAGGTTCCGCCACCCTGCGCGAGGGTGCGCAGCATATAGTTCCGCTTTTGGGTGTCAGTTCCGTAAGCCATATAACGGTCGGGTTCGGTAAGGTACTCCACACCGGTTACAAGGGGCTGCGGGCCGAAATTGAAGAGCGGCTTTCGCGCGGTGGGCTGGACAGCCACGGTAAAGATCTGCTCGATTCGATGATTATGTGCCTCGACGCCGCCGCAATCTGGCAGCAGCGGAATATCGACCTTGTGAAAGAGATGAGGCGCAACGCCCCCTCGGGCGAGAAAAATTTCTACCAGAACATAATCGACACCCTCGAAAGGGTACCGGAGAACGAACCGGAAAATTTCCGCGAAGCCGTGCAGTCGCTCTGGTCTATATATGCCTTCCAGCGCATAATGGGCAACTGGTCCGGTATCGGCCGGATTGACCAGATGCTCTGGCCTTACCTCGAAAAGGACCTGAAAGCCGGTACCATTACGCTCGACGAGGCGCGGGAGCTGGTGGCCCATTTCTGGATAAAAGGTACCGAGTGGATCGGCGAGTCCAATCCTACGGGCGATGCACAGTTCTATCAGAATATAATTTTAGGTGGAATCGACAAGGACGGTAACGAAGTTACGAATCCGGTCACCTATCTGGTGCTCGACGTTGTGGAAGAGCTGCATATCAGCGACTTTCCTATTGCGGTTAGGGTCGGTGACAAGACCCCCGAACGGCTCTACCGGAAAATAGCCGAGGTGCAGAGGTTCGGCGGCGGTATCGTTTCGCTATACAACGAAAACGTTGCCATCGAAGGTATGGTTAAATTCGGCTATCCGCTCGAGGAGGCGCGCGAATTTACCAACGACGGCTGCTGGGAAATCCTCGTACCGGGTAAGACGGCGTTTATTTACACGCCTACCGATATGATGCCCTCCCTGTTCCGGGCGCTCCACCTCTATGACAACGACCATGTGGAATATCCCGACTTCGACTCGCTTTATAACGCATTTGTTGCCGAACTTGCCAAGGACGTCAACGAAATACAGGACCGTATAGACCACCACTTCCTCGACCATGAAAACACCCAGCCGCTACTCTCGATGTTTGTGGAAGGGTGTATCGAAAGCGGTAAGGGCTATAACGAGCGGGGTCCCAAATATACCGTAAACGGTATCCATTACGGAGGCGTGACCGATACGGCCAATAGTCTATATGTGCTGAAGAAACTGGTGTTCGAGGAAAACTACATTTCCCTGAACCGGTTCGCGGAAATCCTGCGCGGCAACTGGGAGGGCAACGAAGGCCTACGCCGCCTGATAAAGAACCGCTTCGAGTTCTACGGCAACGACAATCCCGAGAGCGATGAAATGATGGTCAGCGTGTTCGACGACTATACGGAGATTGTAGGCCGGGTGAAGGACCGTGCCGGGGTTAAGCGTCCGTGCGGTATCAGCACATTCGGCCGAGAGATAGACTGGCGGATGGCCCGATGCGCCACCCCGCAGGGCAGCCGTGTCGGCGATATACTGGCTACGAACTGTTCGCCCACGCCCGGCTCGGACATGAAGGGACCGATCTCTGTGCTCAATTCCTATTGCAAGATGGACTTTACCAAGAGCGTATGCGGGGCCACGGTGGAGCTGAAGATGCTTCCCGATTCGCTGAAAGGCGATAACGGTATCACCGCACTGGTAGGGCTGGCGAAAACCTTCCGGCAGAAAAAGGGGTGGTATATGCACATAGACGTGGTGGATACCGCCACGCTCATCGATGCCCAGATGCATCCAGAAAAGTACCCGAACCTCCCGGTACGGGTCGCAGGGTGGTCGGCAAGGTTCAATACGTTGTGTAAGGAGTGGCAGGATATGATAATCCAGCGGACACAGCAGATTGTATAAGTGTTTCTCAACTAAGAGCGGGACGGTTCTGTCAGGAACCGTCCCGCTTTGGTTTATCCTGTCACGAGACGGGAACAGTAATAAGGTTCTCGCACACGCGGCAGGCAAAGGTTAGTACCGATAATCTGACCGCCTGCGGTCTGGGGTGATAAACAGATGTTATCCCGCCCTACTTCTTATCGAGTATCCGCTTGATTATTTCGAAGAATTTCCCTTTGCAGGCCTTCTCGTGGAACGGGTAGTGGCCGCAGTTGTCCAGTATGGTACTGTAATAATCCACCTCGTGCTCCTTGAGGTACTCCTCGATTGCGTAGTAGGGATGGGGGTCGTTGTAGCCGTGGATTACGTGCACCGGGCAGGTGATGCGTGAGAAAATTTCCGCGAAACTTCCGTTGTGCCTAAGCCGAAGAGCCTCGCCCCACACCACGTTGTATGCCCGCTGGTCGAAATTCATATCGGCAATCCTGCACTCTCGGCATTCTTCGGTGTCGTGATTGTCGGCCCGGCTGATAATGTCCAGCAGGTGTTTTGTGAAATTTGTCTCGCAGCAACTGTCCGTAATCTCTTCTATCAGCTTCTCGTACATCTTCTGCTCATCGGGGCTGAACTTCTTCAGGCGGCTGGTGGTAATATGCGAAACGTATTTCTCGTCGAACGGTGCGCAGCCCACCAGTACAAGCCCCTTTACCATGTCGGGGTGCTGGGAGGCGAATATCAGGGAGAGCCACGCTCCCCACGAGTGGCCTATCAGGTATGCGGGCTGACGTACTTTGCTTCGTAATTGGGATTCGAGTTCCTTTACGAGGGCGGCTATCGAATATCCGGTCTGGAACGGTTCGATTATACCGTAACCCATCGCACCCAACTCCTTGGCCACGCATCCCAGCGAGCCTTGGGCACCGGGACCGCCATGTATCACGGCGGCGTGGATGGGATAGTTCCCGTATCGCCTTATCATTCCGTTCGGGTCTTCAGATTAATTAAGATGGTCGTCAGGGGCATTTCCCGTAGGTATGATGCACCGTCTGCGACTATAAAGATAAGTTATTATCCGGTTCGAAGTCCGGCGCTGCGAAATTTTTTTTGTCTCCTAACGTAAAGCTAACATACGTTATAGCCATACCGTCCGCAAGGAATTTTTGCTCGTAGGTAGTTTTTACCGAGAGTATCTCGTCGGCAGCCCCCTTACCGTAGATATCGTCGCACGCCGAGAGGATTTGCAGTCCGTTCGCCTTCGCCACGGCTTTGGTGTAGAGGTGGAGGTGCAGGCAGTCGGTTTTAAGGTGCACGGGAGCCTCCGGCCTCACGAACCGCGAGTACATTTCGAGGAACTGCGGCGCGGTAAGCCGCTTCTTCACGCGGTTCTTTTTCAGTTGCGGGTCGGGAAATGTTATCCACATCTCGTCCACCTCCCCCGGGCCGAAGAAAGAGTTGATAAACTCGATTCTCGTACGCAGGAATCCTACGTTAGCCATGCCGTTCTCGGTGGCCGTCTTGGCTCCGCGCCACATCCGGGCGCCCTTTATATCTATTCCGATAAAATTCTTGTCCGGGAACATCTCACCCAGCGCCACGGTGTATTCGCCGCGGCCGCATCCCAACTCGAGCACCAGCGGCCGGTCGTTGCCGAAAAACTCCCGCTTCCAATTCCCTTTCAGCGGATGGTCTTTCCGGAATATCTCCCCGAATTGGGGTTGTACGAGGTTGGTGAATGTAAGGTTCTCCTGAAACCTTTTGTGTTTATTTTTTCCCATGGTTAGTTTTTTCCGTGGCCGACCCCGACGGCCGTGATACCTGTGAGTTTTTCCGACGGCGTAAAACCGAACATATAGGAGCCCTGTCGCCGTAGAACATTACCGGTCCGGTACGGAATTACGGATTCGTAGTGGTCGGAATGCTTTGCGGCACGGGGCAGGGGATACAGGACGACCTGCTCGGAGAAACGCACGGAGTCGGGAGCGACGACCGTGACGGTCAGCGATATGGCTTCGTGCCGCATCCGGGTGTTGTATCGCACGATGAAAGATAAGTCCCGGGCCGACAAGGTGTCCGTATTGGGCACCGCCACCCACGCCGTATCGGCAGGCTGCCACCCCGCGGGGTCGACGTCCGCCGCCCGCTCCGTGTGGTACGACATACAGCCGGTAAGGATTGCCGCCATCGCGGCTATAATAGCGTATGGCACTCTGCCTGCCTTCACCATCGGGCGCCGGTTATTCTTTGTCGTTTCCGCTTTTGGGCTTATCCTGCCGGTTCTGCCGCTGCCCCTGAGGGCGGCGGTTGGCCTGCCTTCGGCGCGGCTGGCGGTTCTCCTCACCGCCCCGGTTCTCCTGACCGGCGTTGCCGCCCCGGTTATCCTGACCGGTGTTGCCGCCCCGGTTCTCCTGACCGGCGTTGCCGCCCCGGCCTTCCTGTGAGCCGCTGCGTTCGGCATTCCGGCCTTCGCCGCGGCCGCTGCGCTGGTTACTGTTGCGGCCCTCTGCGCGCTTCTCGCCGCTTCGGCCGTCGTTGCGGCGGTTGTTGCCCTGCCGGCCTTCGCTTCGGCTGTCGCTCCGTCCATCGCCCTGCCTGCCGCTTTCGCGGCCGCCGCTCTGACCCTCCTGCTTACGGCCTTCCCCCTGGCGCGGTTCACCGGCGTGTTCGCCCCGTTTCTTGCTGCGGCCCCGCCTGTTTTTGTCCGGCTTGGCCTTATCGAACCTGGTGATACTCTCCTCGCCGATAACGTTCACGAAACCGGGGTCCTCGGCGACAGGTTCCTGTATCGAGAGGTCCCGTACACTGTCCACCTTGCGACCTTTACGGTTGACTTCGAGTATCTGCTTCACCCGCTCCACGGGCAGGGTAATCATGCCCGCCATAGCGCCGGGACTGGTTCCGAAGCTCATGGTGCGGGCCAGTATATCGTTCTTTACGAGGTAGTACTCCCCGTCGAGCGCCTGAAGCGGCTGGTTGATGTGCGGGAACTCCTTGCGGGCGTCTATGTAGTCGTCCAGCTCGTATACCAGACAACATTTCAGTTTGCTGCACTGCCCGGCGAGCTTCTGCGGATTGAGTGAAATCTCCTGCGTGCGGGCCGCGTTGGTGGTCACCGATACGAAGTTCGAAATCCACGACGCGCAGCATAGCTCCCTGCCGCACGACCCGATACCGCCTATGCGCCCGGCCTCCTGCCGCGCCCCTATCTGCTTCATCTCCACGCGGATACGAAACTGGTCAGCAAAAACCTTTATTAGCTCCCGGAAATCGACCCTCTCGTCGGCGATGTAGTAAAAAATGGCTTTTATCTTGTCGCCCTGATACTCCACGTCGCCGATTTTCATGTTAAGGCCCATCTCGGCCGCAATCTGCCGCGAGCGAATCATCGTCTCGTGTTCGAGGGCGATGGCCTCCTGCCACTTCTCAATGTCGTAGGATTTTGCCTTGCGGTAAATCTTTTTGAACTCGCCGTTGAGCGGGTTGAACCCTACGCGTTTCATCTGGCGGGCGACGATGTCGCCCGTGAGCGACACGATACCGATATCGTGACCCGGCGAAGCCTCCACGGCGACTATATCCCCGTGTTTGAGAGGTAGGTTGTTGACGTTCTTATAGTAACTCCGGCGAGTGTTTTTAAACCTTACTTCGAATATATCGTTCCGGCTCTGTTCGGGCATATCGGCCAGCCAGTCCGTAGCATGGAGCTTGAAACAGCCCTCGCATATACTCGCTTCGGCCTCTTCCTGGCAATTGCAAAACTTGCACCCGCGCCCCATATCCAGAGAACAGCAACTGTTGGTCTTCCTGCAATCCATCTTATATCTTTCTTGCGCTTTGCATTTTATGAAATGGGGAAAACCCGCCCGCCGGGCAGGCCCGGATTGTCCGGCCGCCGACCTTTTGCAGCATTTCCGCCAATACGCACAAAGGTACTAAAATTTTCCGGGAAGGTCCCATACCCTCGCCGACGCTTTTAACGGGCTGGTAACCGGCACTTTTACCTGCGGCTGCGCAGGACCTGGAGTCGCCGCAGCTCTCGGTAACGACGCCGGAACCGGTATATCAGAAGGGCGGCCGCCACCGACAACCCGAAGATGAATCCAATCCACAGCCCGCCCGGCCCCCATCCGAGCACGAAAGCACAGAGGTACCCCACCGGCAGGTTGATAACGATATAGGAGAAGAATGCGATATACATAACCTGCCGCACGTCCTGCATGCCGCGCAGTATACCTACCGAGATACACTGCAGCCCGTCCGAAAACTGGAAGGCCGCCGCGAACCACATCAGATTGGACGCAACACGCAAAACTTCAGGGTCCGTGGTAAACAGGGCGGGGATACGGTTGCGCAATAAAATGAACATCAGCGCCGTTAACGTATTCCAAGCCAGCGTGATGCGGTACGATGCTCCCGCGGCGAGCCTCATCCGCTTGAGGTTGCCCGCGCCGAATTCGTGGCTGACCCGTATGGTGGTGGCCGCCCCGATACCCACCACCACCATAAAGGCGAAGTTGGATACGATAAGGGTTATCTGGTTGGCGGCGATTTCGTTGGTCCCAATCCAACCCATCATTATAGATGTGAGGGCGAACGCACCGCCTTCGAGGAACATCTGCGCCGCAATCGGGAATCCAATCCTTACCAGATCGCCGTTCCACCTCAGCGCGAAAACGTCCCGTTTGAAATAGCGGAAATACCGCCGGAACCTCTCCTTGCCCAGGAAGTAGGCCAAGGCAAAAACAGGCATACACACCCGCGAGATTAGGGTTGCCAGTCCCGCCCCCGCCGCACCCATTTCCGGAGCGCCGAGGTTACCGTAAATAAACACCCAGTTCAGGGCGATATTGATACAGTTGGTCGTAATTATTATCACCATGTTGGCCGTGGTGTTGCCGACCCCTTCGAGGAACTGCTTGAAAGAGGCGAAGAGCATGAAGGGTATTATCGACAGGGTGACATAACGGTAGTACGGTACGGCACCTGTCACCACCTCTTCCGGCTGGTTCATATGGAACATCAACGGCACGATAGCCTGCGACAAGGCGAAAGCGGCAATGCCCAGTGCGGTATAGAGTAGAAGCGAATTCTGGAAATAGGCGGCCGCCCTGCGGAAACGTCCGCGGGCGTACTGCTCGCCGACAAGGGGAGTAAGACCCATCGAAAGGCCGTTCACCAGCACGAAAATCATAAAAAATATCGTCCCGCCGAACGATACGGCTGCCAAGGGCAAAGCGCCCAGACGCCCCACCATCGCATTGTCGAATATCTGCACGGTTACCTGTCCTACCTGTGACAGCACTACCGGCCCCGCGAGCTTTAGGTTCAGCAGGTAATGTTCCCTGTATTTCCCCGGTTTCATAACTCCCTCCTTCACAAATCTTTTGCAAAAAATTTCACAAAAGACCGCAAAGATAGTTATTTTTTGTGCGGCAAAAAATTTTGGAGGTACCCTTCGGCGTTTGGAGCTGCATTACCCATTCGGTTAGCCGATTTATATATAATATCATTTATGAGCGAAGCGAAGAATCGTCATTATTATCTTACCCGGATACACAGTTTATTGGTCAGAGCGGTTACCCCGCGACGAATTAAAGCTATACCGAATTACTACGAAACAGCTATATTTATTTCATAATGTCATTCTGTGCGAAACGAAGAATCTGCATTATTAACTTACCCGGATACAGATTATTGTCAGGGCGGCTCTTTGAGACAAAATATATAAAATTATTCCGAGTTGCAGCGAAACAGCCAAATATATATAAACATGTCATTCTGAGCGAAGCGAAGAATCTGCATTATAAACTTTCCCGCATACAGATTATATTTCATGGCGCCTCTGTGAGCGTGCGGCCCGCCGGGGCGGGGTGGCGGACCGCTTAAATAAGTAGTGTAAAATTGTGAATAATTATCTATTTAAAATGTCATTCTGAGCGAAGCGAAGAATCTACCTTTAATAAAAATTCCCCTTACCTACTCGGTCCGAAATAGGGCGAACGGGTTCCCCGGCACCCCTTGTAACCGTGGTTGATCGATATCAAGAAACGCGGAATCAAAACCGTGCGGGAATAGGAGCCCGCCAAGTGGATGTTACAGAAGCGGGTGCCGCCCGGTTAGATTTCCGGGCACAGCTCCGGCGGGGTCTGCTCACGGACAATACGGACGATACGGCGGGTCTTCTGTACCAGATATATACCCGGCCCCGCGGTATGCTTTTCGAAGGCCCGTTTATCGTATCCCCGGATGGTGAGCAGCTCCATTCCAGCGTTGTAAACTACACGGAAATCGTGATTACGCAACTCCTTGCCGAAACCCTCGAGTTGGCGGCTCTCGTCCACGCACAGGCTCAGGTTTACGGCCGAACTCTGGATAAGGTTCATCCGGATATTGTAACGGCGCATCAGCTCGAAGATATCGGGCAGTTTATCTTCGAGCACGAACGAGAAGTCGTTGGGCCTGACCGATATAAGTACCTGGTTCTTTTTCAGAATCAAAACGGGTGTACCGGTAAGTCCGCCGGTACGTCCCGATATAAGGCTCCCGGGCTGCGCCGCATCGAGGAACGGGCGGACGTACAGGGGGATGTCCTTACTGTGCAGAGGCTTGATGGTTTTCGGATGAATGACCTGTGCGCCGCTGTACGCAAGCTCTATGGCGTCGAGGTAATTCATTTCGGGGATTAACCGGGTGCCGCGGAAGAACTTCGGGTCGGCGTTGAGGATTCCGGCCACATCCTTCCAAATCGTAAGGCTCTCGGCATCGAGGATATTGGCCGCCACGGCCGCCGAGTAGTCCGAGCCTTCGCGCCCGAGAGTGGTGGTCTGCCCGTCGGCCGTAGAGCCGATAAAGCCCTGTGTAATAATTACTTTTCGGTTGACGTTCCGCTGGTCGGTTACCTTTACCCCGTCTCCTGTGGGAACGGTGAACGACTCTGCTGCTGCGGCGGGGTCAGTTCCGTTTCCGTTGCCATCCCCGTTATTATTCTCGCATCTATCCCGGTTTCCGTCCTCGTTTTTGTTCCCGAATCCATTCCAGTTCCAGTTCCGGTTCGGGTTCCCGTTTCCGTATACCCGGTCGACCACGCCACGCAGAAGTTTACCGGAGACCGGAAGGTCGATATTCGCGTCGCGGTGGCGGTTGTCCGTGATGAAACACTTGCGGATATCCAGCCACCGGGCCTCGATACCCGATGCGTTCAGGTACTCGGCAACGATGGTCGTAGAGGCCAGTTCTCCGTAACTTACGATACGGTCGTACCAGTAGTCGTACTGCGATTCTTCCGGAGTGCCATCCGAGATAAGCTGCCGCAGTTCGCCGAACAGTGCCTGCGCGCCGCACGGAATCGCATCGCCGCCGTCGGCAGTCGGTCCGAAAAGGCCGACGCAGATATCGCGGTGGTATTGCTCGGATGCGGCCAATGCATCGAGAGCCTCCTCCCGGCGTCCTTCCATAAACTCGGCCGTAACTCTTTCGAGCGCGTTAGTGGTCTTGCCCATTGCCGAGACCACCACCAGCAGGCCGCCGTCCACCGCCCCGGAAACTATCTCCCGGAGATTCTCGACTCCCTCCGCCGAACCCACCGATGCCCCACCGAATTTATATACTTTCATTTTACAACACTTGTTTTGCTCCCGGCAGACCTGCTGCACCATCACCGTATTTTATCCGCCCGGTCGGCACCTTTGCTTTACCGGCTTCTACGGGGTCTAACCCCGATCATTAACAGCCCACGACCGACCCGCGGTGTATCCGGCAATATTACGTCCCAAATCAACCACCGGCCGCCCGCAACAACCGCGGACAGTCTGCCGCTCACAAACAACCACCGACTTTCTCCGACCCGCAGACCACCGACCCGCAGACAGCTAACCGCAACACCAGCCATCCACCGTAGAAGCCGCTCACCGACCGGACCCGCTCTCCCGGAGAGCATCCGGGTGGGGAATCCAAAAGGGGCCTAACATACCCTCGGGCTTCCCGAAGTCTGTACCGAATCCACGGCCTAACATGCCTTTCCGCCTAACCGATTAGCAAACCGCGTCTCCGTCCCGATTAAAATGCCGGACGTCCCGGGCCGCCGCCCCGTCCGTCCGGCACTTTAAGGGTCACAAACTATGCCTTAAAACTTAACCTTCGCCCCGGTATTCCAGAGCACGAAGGAGTAGATATCTGCCGCTTCCTCGATTCGTTTAGAGGTGGGCTTACCCGTGCCGTGTCCCGCATTGGTCTCGATACGGATAAGTGTGGGGTTGTCGCAGCCCTGCGCGGCCTGCAATGCCGCCGCGAACTTAAACGAATGGGCCGGAACTACCCTGTCGTCATGGTCTCCGGTGGTTATCAGTGTGGCGGGATAGCATGTCCCCGGCCGTAGATTATGCAGGGGCGAGTATTTGTAGATATATTCGAACTGGTCCGCTTCGTCCGCGCTTCCGTACTCTATGACCCAGCCCCAGCCTACGGTAAACCTGTGGTAACGGAGCATATCCAGCACTCCCACCTGAGGAATGGCCACGGCGAACAGGTCGGGCCGCTGGGTCATGCAGGCGCCCACGAGAAGGCCCCCGTTCGAGCCGCCCGATATAGCCAGCTTGTCGCTCGAGGTATATTTATTGGCAATCAGGTACTCGGCAGCGCCGATAAAGTCGTCGAACACGTTCTGCTTGTTCTCCAGCATTCCGCCCCGGTGCCACCTCTCGCCGTACTCTCCGCCCCCGCGGATATTGGCCATCACATATATGCCGCCCTGCTCGAGGAACATTATGATGTTGGGGCTGAACGAGGGTCCGTAGCTGATATTGAAACCACCGTAACCGTAGAGCATCAGCGGGTTACGGCCGTCCTTTTTCATATCGCGGCGGTGCACGATAAACATGGGCACCTGCGTACCGTCATTACTGGTGTAGAACACCTGCTCGGTGGTGTAGAGGTCCGGGTCGAAGTCCACCTGCGGCTTCTTGAGCAGGGTGGTGGTCCCGTCGGCAATGTCGTAAGTGTAAACGGTGGAGGGCGAAGTAAAGGATGTAATGGCGTAGAAGACCTCCGTATCCTCGTCCTTACCCGAGAACCCGACCACCGAACCCATATCCGGAAGGTCCACTTTGCGGATAAGCCCGCCTTCGAAATCGTACTGGTATACCGAGGTTTTGGCGTCCTCCAGGTAGAATGCGAAGAGGTTACCGCCCGCATCGTTAACCCCGCGAAGGGTGTTGTCGTTCTCCGGAATAAGGTCCCTTTGCGATGTGCGGCCCACGCGGAGATCGACTGCTACGACCTTGTAATTCGGCGCCTGCTCGTTAGTGTGGATGTAAACCGCGTCGTCCTTGCAGTAAACCACCTCGTAATCGTACTCGAATCCGGGATACAGTACCCGGAACGGAGCGTTGGCGTTGGCCTTCTCCCGGTAAAGCAGTTCCGTACCGTGGGTTCCTTCCGAACCGGTCACGAAAATATATTTGCCGTCGTCGCTCTCCCCGCCGTGGAAATAGCGCAACGGGTGGGCGCGGTCCTCGTATATCAGTCGGTCCGCCGACTGGTCATCGCCCAGACGGTGGTAGTATACTTTCTGGTACTCGTTAACACCCGAATACTCACTGCCCTTTGCCGGTTCGGCATAACGGCTGTAATAGAACCCTTGGGAATCCTGCGCCCACGAGCCTCCCGAAAATTTAACCCATCGGATAAGGTCGGGCAGGTCCTCGCCGGTTGCCGTATCGCGCACCTTTATCTCCACCCAGTCCGAACCGGCTTCGGCTACGCTATACGCCATATAGCGGCCGTCCTTGGAGAACGACACGCTGTTCAGCGCGACGGTCCCGTCCGCCGAAAGGGTGTTGGGGTCGAGGAATGGCTCGCCGTCCCTGCCGTCGGCCGAAGCGGAGCGGTAGAGGACGCTCTGGTTCTGCAAACCGTCGTTCTTATAGTAGTAATACCACTCCCCGTGCCGTGAGGGCATCTCGTCCTTCGGGTAGTCGTTCAACTGCGTGAGGCGATTGCGGACCGCCTCGCGGTAGGGTATCTGCCCGAGATAGCCGAACGTTACCTCGTTCTGCGCCCTGACCCACTGTGCCGTCTCGGCCGAATTATCGTCCTCCAGCCAGCGGTAAGGGTCGGCGACAAGGGTGCCGTGGTAGTCGTCCGTAACCTCGTCCATACGGGTCTCGGGATAAACTGGTGTCTTAATTTTCATTGTTTTACAGCTTGTTACCTGCAAAATGGCCGCCGCCATGACAAGGGCGGCGAAGGTCTGTTTATTAAAGAAGTATTTCATAGTATTAAGTTTAAGAGCCGCCGCCGGACCGCGAGCGTCCGCTGCCGGTACGCCGGTTCAATAGCAAAACAAAAGTATAAACAATTTCCCGATTTTGTACTTAAAACCGTCAGCGGAACGTTATGTGAAAGTACGGATTTTCACCGGATACCGCATAAAAACGATAAAACCGACGGATAAAGGTGCCCGGAACGATTAAAAATATAATTTTGCAGTTACTGCCGGACCATTCCCCGGAAGCCTCCGTACCGGCTGTTCTCTATGGATTACAAACCCAAAACAGGATATATGAAATCACCGTTAATCAAACTACTGCTCGTCGGCCTTCTCACGGCGGGCCTTGCCGGGAACGCCTCCGCGGAGCCCGGCCTGCTGGGCAGGAAAAAGAAAAAGGAGGCCGCGGCCGCCGCTGCGGCAGCCGAAACCACCAGACCGAAGAAGAAAACGGCTTATGAAAAGATAGTCGAAGGGGATGGAGTAATTGCGAGTAAAAGCGACTTTATATCGACCTATATACAGGGAGGCAAACTCTATTTCGAGATTCCGACCCGCTACCTCGGCCGCGAAATGCTGCTGGGTACCCTTACCAGCCAGACCTCCTCGCCGGGCTACCCCGACCAGGGTAACTTCACCGAGGAGCCGTTTCAGGTGATGTTCGTGCTGCGGGACAGTACCGTATATCTCGAAAAAAAGAACACTTCCCAAATCCGGTATCCGGAAGGGGAAAACTACGTTCGGGCCATGGAGAGGAATTTTCTCAACGAGATATTCCGCAAATTTAAGGTGGAGGCCTACAACAGCGACAGCAGTGCGGTGTTGATAAACGTAACGGACCTGTTCCTCAAAGATGTGAAGGAACTCTCGCCGTGGGGCAAACCCGCCACCACCGGTACGATTTACGACGCCAAACTCAACGATGCCAATACGACTCTGCTGGGAACCAAAACCTTCGACGACAACCTGATGGTCGAAACCGATATGTCCTACACCGTGTCGCGGCGATACAGAACGTCCTCCGGAACGGTGGATATGGGCACGGCCGACTACCGCCATATCGTGAAGCGTTCCCTTAAACTGCTCCCCGAGGAGAAGATGCACCCCCGCGAGGCCGACCGCCGCATCGGGATATTCCTTATTCCGGGTAAACGGACGGTGAGCGTCGAGAAGGACTTTATGGAGTTCTATTCGCTGGCTACCCGCTGGCGCGTGGAGCCGAGCGACACGGCCGCATGGCTTCGCGGCGAGCTGGTGGAGCCGGTGAAGCCGATAGTCTGGTACGTGGACGACGCCTTCCCCGAGGAGTGGCGCGAGCCGATTCACAACGGCGTTCTGCGCTGGAACAAGGCTTTCGAGCGTATCGGGTTCAAGAACGTCATGGTGGTGCGGGATTTCCCGCAGGACGACCCGGAGTTCGACCCCGACAACCTGAAATATTCCTGTATCCGTTACATACCCTCCACGACCGGGAACGCCTACGGCCCCTCGTGGTGCGACCAGGATACGGGAGAAATATTGAATGCCAGCGTGGTGGTTTACAGCGATATTACCAGCCTCAATTACAGTTGGCGGGTGGTACAAACGGGGCAGGCCGACCCGTCGGTCCGGGCCGGTAAACTCCCGAAGGAGGTACTCGACGAGTCGCTCGAATATGTAATAGCCCACGAAATCGGACATACGCTCGGCTTTATGCACAACATGTCCGCTTCGGCGGCCTATCCGGTCGACTCTCTGCGCAGTCCCACCTTCACGGCCGAATACGGCACCACGCCTTCGATTATGGACTACGCCCGCTTCAACTATGTAGCCCAGCCGGGCGACGGGGTAACGAACTTCGGTCCGTCGGAACTCGGCCCGTACGACTACCACACGGTACGCTGGCTCTACGAACCTATCATTGGCAAAACGGAAAAGGAGGAGAAGGCCATTCTCGAGGGGTGGCTGGACGAGAAGGAGGGCGACCCCGTTTACCACTACGGGGTGCAGCAGATCCACTCCTACTACGATCCGCGTTCCCTGAGGGAGGATCTGGGCGATGACCCCATACGGGCGTCGGACTACGGTATCGCCAACCTCAAATATATCCTGCCGCAACTGCATACGTGGATTGACGACGACCCGAACAATCTGCAAAAGAACATGGTCTACGAGTGGGTCCAAAAGCAATATATGGGCTATCTCGACAACGTGTTTATGCTGGTGGGGGGTATAAAGATCAACAACGTTAAGGACGGCCCGGGCGTGACCCGCTTCGAACCCGTCACGAAGGCACGACAGAAAGAAGCAATGACGTGGTTGGTGAACCAGCTGCGTGACGTGAACTGGATTAACGACACCCCGATAAGGTATAATTACGCCCTTTCGGTAGACCCGTCCATGTCGGTGCTCCGCTGGATGATGACCAACAAACTGATGAACGGTACCTACATCGGCAAGGTGGTCTTATGTTCTCATATTTCGGACGACCCGTACACCCTGCGTGAATACGCCGACGACCTTTACGCACTGATATTCAGTAACTCCATCCGGGGCCGCAAGCTCACGGAAGGGGACAAATTTATGCAGAAGCAGATGGTGGAGCGCGTCAAGGCGCAGGTAAAACCGCAGGTACGCGGCTTTGCGGGCTTCGGTCCCGATACCGAAATCACCCTCGAACAACTGCGCGAACTCGTACCGGATGAGGAATATGAAATGGTGGCGTATGAAATGCACGGCGGAGGCCACACGCACATGCACGACCATGACCACCAGTGGTGCTCGTCGCCTATATGCCTGGGTAACGACACTTCTGGACGGACCTCGGCTTACGGCTACCAGACGCTGGTGAACGTGGATACCATCAACGAGTGGAACGCCCTGCTGGTAGGCATGGCCCCGCAGCTCGAAACACTGCTTCGTTCGCGCCTCAACACCGCCCACCCGGACGACCGCGCGCACTACCGCATGCTTCTGAATATGATTCAAAAAGATTAATTTTAACGGTATACCGCCCTTTACCTTAGCCGGACACGGCACCGCCGTAAGGCGCAATGCAAACACCCCGGAAGCCGACCCGGCCCCCCGGGGTGATTTTTTAGTGGATTCATCGGCCGTTTCACTGCTTGTCATTGCCGGGTGCGGGAACAATTTCGTAAATTTGAACGTTAAAATCAAAAACAACGCTATGGAATACGCACAACTCCGAACCGAGATTGAAAAAATATGGGACGACAGGGAGCTGCTCCGCCGGGAGGCGTCCAAGGACGCTGTCCGCGAAGTAATCGAACTGCTCGACAAAGGCCGCCTGCGCACCGCCGAACCCGCGGGAGACGGCTGGCAGGTGAACGAGTGGGTCAAAAAGGCCGTCCTCCTCTATTTTCCGATACAGAAGATGAAGACCATGAACGCCGGTCCGCTGGAATTTTACGACAAAATGGAACTGAAGAGCGGTTACGAGAAGCTCGGCGTGAGGGTGGTGCCGCACGGGGTGGCCCGTTACGGGGCATATATTTCGCCGGGAGTGGTTATGATGCCGTCGTACGTTAACATCGGGGCCTATGTGGACGAGGGCACGATGGTGGACACCTGGGCGACCGTGGGTTCTTGCGCGCAGATTGGCAGGCACGTCCACCTGAGCGGCGGCGTGGGTATAGGCGGGGTGCTCGAACCGGTGCAGGCCGCGCCCGTCATTGTCGAGGATAACTGCTTTCTCGGCTCTCGCAGTATCGTGGTGGAGGGAGCGAGAATTTGCAGCGAGGCCGTGCTGGGGGCCAATGTAGTCATAACAGGCTCCACGAAAATTATCGACGTCTCGGGCGACGAACCGGTGGAATACAGAGGCTACGTTCCCCCGCGCTGTGTGGTGATACCTGGGACCTATCAGAAGAGATTCCCGGCCGGGGAGTACGGCGTGCCCTGCGCCCTGATTATCGGCCGCCGCAAGGAGTCGACCGATACCAAAACTTCGCTCAACGACGCGCTGAGGGATTTCAACGTACCTGTCTGAAATGTGCCCGTGGCGCGGATAATATGGATTTTGCCGTTCGCCATCGTGTTGGGGCGGCATTTTTTTCGCAACTGCCGAACCGTCCGGGTACTCGACCTTTAACTACCGTTTCCGAAAATATATGGAGCCGCAGTCAGGGGAATGTAAAAATAATGGAGCGGCTGCCGGTGACTAAGATAACCTGAATCGCTACCGGGTATCCTTCGTACCGGGATTCCGGGTTTACTCGATACATATACCAGATGGAAGATTTTGTAATATCGGCCGGGCCGCGGGAATACCGTGTCCGGTGCTTTGCCGAGCTCTCTTCGACCAACGACGAGGCGGCATCGGACCGTTACCGCGAGGGGGACCTGATTATAGCCGAGGCCCAGACCCGGGGCAGGGGGCAGCGCGGAAACCGGTGGCACAGCACCCCGGGGCTTAACCTGACGTTCAGCTTAGTAACGGAGCCGCGGTTCCTTCCGGCCGGGGAGCAGTTCCTGTTGTCGGAGGCCGTCTCGTTGGCGGTGGTCGATACCCTGCGCCGGTACGCGGTCGAGGCGGCGATAAAATGGCCGAACGATATCTATGTCGGCGACAGGAAGATAGCGGGGATACTGATAGAGAACGATATTTGTGGCGCCGTGCTTGCCCGGAGCGTTATCGGTGTCGGCCTTAACGTCAACGAAACTTCGTTCCCCGACTACCTGCCCAATCCCGTCTCGATGTCCGGAATAACCGGCCGGGCCGACCGGGACGTGACGGAGGTTCTCTCCGGCTTTATCCGTGACTTCGACACCCGCTATACACAGCTTTCATCCGGTCATACAGATACGGTCACTACCGACTACGACGGCCTGATTTACCGCAAAAACATCCCGGCACGCTTCCGCCGACCCTCCGGTGAAATTTTTGAAGGAACCATCCTCCGCGTCGAACCCTCCGGACAACTCATCATCGAAAACTCCCACGGCCACGAAGAAGCCTTCTTATTTAAAGAGGTGGAATTTAAGTAGGTATTACGGAATAAAAAGTCCGGAGAAAAATCTCCGGACTTTTATTTATTTAATTAATTTAAGTCTAATAACGGAAAATAAATATCTTCCGACCTACTCGTAGATGTTGTAAATACCAAATCGTAGTCTACTGCACGTGAATGTAATACCGCAAGACCGGTTTCTTTATGAACAAGCCAGAATGTAACGTGTAGTTGTGGCTTAGGGGTACGGGGACCGGCTGTATTTTCAATTCTATAATAAGCTAAATTCCCAGTATTTTTTATTTCCGAATAATACTTTCTATTTT
>JAJBVT010000013.1 GCA_020859685.1 Rikenellaceae bacterium | reverse complement strand
GACGGTTTCGGTGCCGCAGGGGCCGGGTCGTCGCCGTAGAGCGACAGCAGCGCCCTGCGGTCGAGCCGGGGTTTCACGGGAATTTCGCCCTCGTCGAACAGTATGTTCTGGCTGAACTCCTCCTTCTCGTCCGGCGAGTTGACTATAAACGAACTCTCCTCCGCCGGGTAGTCGGCCCCGGCCGGGACTTCCGTTATATCTATATCGTAGTAATTGCCGTCGGCCGCTCCGTTTGCGGCGGGTGTCGCGGAACTTACCCCGCCGGTAGCCGGGTCCCCCTGCGAAATGGGCTCCGGCGAGGACGCGCCGGCGGTAACGCAGGATACCGACGCTCCGGTTACGGGCGCCATACGGTCGGCGGCGTCAAGGGGAACTTCCGAGCCAGTGCCGGTCGTGTATATCGGCTCCCTTACCGCCGGGTCCGTCTGCGAGGATTGAGCATCGGCTTCGCACTCCGGGCCTTGCGCCGCAGTACCGGTCTCGCCCGCCGAAGCGTCCGCCACCATCGTCCCTGTTTCCACACCGCCCAGCCGCGTTCCGGCCGCAGGGTTCGCCACCGGAACTTCCGGCACGACCGCGGAGGTATCCCCCTCCGCCGTGGCCCAGCGGGAGCCGTATTTCAATACACCGTATATTTCCCGCAGGCCCTCCAGGACGGTGTCCTTCTCTATCTCAGGAACCGTTGCCCCGTTCCACCCTTCCGCTATATCCGCCAGGAGGCGCAGGTTGCTGGCAATACTGTTTTTTTTCATCGCTGAACGCATTTTAACGGTTCCAAAGTTACATTTAATCCGTATATTATCCAACCCGCCCCTCCCAAAAACCCCACGCCGTAAAACGGCGCACCGGGGTCGGAAAAACTTGGGAAAAGCGTCCCGGAAAAAGCCACATGCTTACGGTATATAAACCTAAAAAGAATCGGAGTGTCATAAATTGACCACTAATGATGTTATTTTTTTATTATTTAATGTTTATATTTGTAATCATGCTTTCGCCAGGCATTTATTATTAAATAGCGACTATATAAATAACATCACACTACGTATATTACACCCATGGCAAATTTTAGTAGACCGCTCCGGATAGGGGTATTTTATGACGGTAATTTTCTTCTCCACGCATCGAATTATTACAACTATTTCCACCCTCAGAGGCGCCGTCTCAGCATCGGCGGCCTTCACGAATATATCAAGAAGAGGGTCGCGGAAGAGGAAGAATGCGATTCGAGGAGGTGTCAGATCGTCGAATCGCACTACTTCAGGGGCAGGATAAACGCCGCAGAAGCAGCCCAAAGGGGCAACCAGTTATATAACGACAGGGTATTCGAAGATATCCTTATGGCGGAAGGCATTTCGACCCACTACCTGCCGCTGCGCAATTTCTCCGGAAGGAAGGAGGAGCGCGGGATAGACGTATGGCTCTCCCTGGAAGTGTACGAGTACGCACTGACGGGGAAGATAGACGTCGCGGTGCTTATCGTATCGGACACCGATTACGCGCCCCTTCTGAGGAAACTCAGTTCGCTCGGGGTAAGCGTAATGCTGATGAGCTGGGAGTTCGACTATACGAACGACGACGGGGTGAAGGTCGTAACCAAAACCTCGCACGAACTGCTGCAACTGGCTACCTACCCCATCCCGATGCACGACGAAATCGAGGACGGGCTGGAGGATAACGACCCGGATATCACGGCGCTGTTCGTAGATAACGACGGTCCGCGGGAAGAGGAGGGGAGCAAATCCTACAACAGCAAACCGCGCGAAAGGAGCGAAATACTCAGCATAAAGAACGGCTTCGGTTTCGTGAAGTATCCCAATAACAACCTCTATTTCCACATGCAGGACGTTGTGGGGGACTTTTTCGACCTCGCACCGGGCGACCCGGTGGAGTTCGTTATTGACAAGAACCAGCAGAAGCAGGATGTGGCCAAGAGCGTTCGCAAACTGGCCGACTAAATTCGGTGGTGTGCCCGCACCGGGCATTTAGCCGAAAAAAAGACAGGATAGGTTAAATCAAAAAATATAAAACCGACGTGTGGTGGAAAAACCCCGGCCGTTCATACCGGCCGGGGTTTGTGTTTTGCGGGGATGGAAGATTACTTTCATGCGGCGGCTAAGGGGCTTAGATACCTTTACGGGGTGTAGTCCTCTGTCGGAATGGTGAGATTCTACGCTGGCATTCTGAATGGCAAAGCGGCAAATACCCAAGGAAGATCCTTCACTTCGTTCAGGATGACATTCAGTTAATATTATTCGCATACCATCAGAAAGACATCATATGAAATCGTCCCGCCACCCCGCTCCCGGCGGGACGCTCGTTGGCTAAGCAAACGTGTTTTTCACTTCAGGTTAACCATGTATAACATTTATCTACCGCGGGTTCAAGAGAGAATTCCCCAGATAAGATTTTTTGCTGGCGCTCAGAATGATAAATCCCTAAATTGTCATCCTGAACGAAGTGAAGGATCTTACGCTGGTCACGAGTCCGAGCGAAAGAGGAGAATATCCCGAAGGGTTAACATTCCATAACCGCTGATTAAAATATTACCAGATAAGATTCTTCGCTGGCGCTCAGAATGACATTCGTTTCAGAATGACATTGATTTCAGAATGACATTGATTTCAGAATGACATTGATTTGAGGATTCTTCGTTTTCGACCGGAATGACATTTTTATTATCTCCCCGCACAGCGTAGAAAATCGTAAAACCGGAATGAGACCTCCACTACACCGAACTCCCGGTAAAATACCTATATTTGCGTCTTAAAACATGAAATAAATTATGGCATTACAATGCGGCATAGTAGGGCTTCCGAACGTGGGGAAGTCCACCCTTTTCAACTGCTTGTCGAACGCTAAGGCGCAGGCGGCCAACTTCCCGTTCTGCACCATAGAACCGAACGTGGGCGTTATAACCGTCCCAGACGAACGGCTTGCCGAGCTGGCACGGATCGACAACCCGAAGAAAGTCATACCCACCACCATAGAGATAGTCGATATAGCGGGCCTTGTCAAGGGCGCGTCCAAAGGCGAGGGGCTGGGCAACAAGTTTCTCGGCAATATCCGTAACACGGATGCGATAATACATGTGCTGAGGTGTTTCGAGAACGACAATATCACCCATGTGGACGGCAGTATCGACCCGGTTCGCGACAAGGAGATTATAGACACCGAACTTCAACTGCGCGACCTCGAAACGGTAGAGAGCCGTATCGGAAAGATACATAAACAGGCCCAGACCGGCGGGGACAAGACGGCCAAACGGATGTACGACATCCTGCTGAAATACAAGGAGGCCCTTGAACAGGGCCGCAACGCCCGGACGGTGGAGATCGACAACCGGGAGGATAAGAAGCTGGTGGAGGAACTCACCCTGCTGACCGACAAACCGGTGCTGTACGTCTGCAACGTGGACGAGGCCAGCGCCTCGTCGGGGAACGCCTATGTGGATGCCGTAAGGGCGGCGGTGGCGGGTGAGAACGCCGAGATACTGGTGGTGGCCGCGGCCACCGAGGCGGATATCGCCGAACTGGAAACCCACGAGGAGCGGCAGATGTTTCTCGAGGAGGCGGGCCTCACCGAGAGCGGCGTAAGCAGGCTAATCAAATCGGCCTATAAACTTCTCGACCTGGAGACCTACTTTACCACCGGCCCGGACGAGAGCCGGGCATGGACCTACCCACGCGGCACCAAGGCCCCGCAGGCGGCCGGGATAATCCATTCGGATTTCGAGCGCGGGTTTATCCGCGCGGAGGTGATAAAATACGACGACTACGTGTCGCTCGGTTCGGAGAAGGCGTGCCGCGAGCTGGGTAAAATAGCTATCGAGGGTAAGGAATACGTCGTGCAGGACGGGGATATAATGCACTTTCTTTTCAATGTTTAGGCAGGGGATATCGACGGTCTGGCGGACGGCGGAACGGCAGTGGAGGACATCTCCGGTCCGAAGGACGGCACCGGCGGGACGGCAGGGGACGGGCTTCACGGTCCGGGCGGCGGCTGTGGCGGTTCTGCTGGGAGCGGCGGTCACGACCGGGTGCCTCGACCGAGGTGTGCGGGACGGAGGCGTGGAACAGACCGGATACCTGCTACGTATAGGTACCGACGGCCCGGATGACGATTTCTACGGCAGCCCTTCATTATATGTAAACGAAAAGGGGGACACGATTGTCCCGCCCGGCAAATACCACTACTGCTACACGGACACGATAACTACCTACGGCATTGTGGTTACCCATGACGGGGAGTTGATTGCGATCGACCGGTCGGACAGCATGCTCTACCGGGTTTACCGGTTCGACAACGGGCCGGACTACCCCGAGGAGGGGCTGTTCCGAATTATGGACCAGGAGGGTAATATCGGGTTCGCCGCGGAAGAGGACGGGCGGGTTGTAATCCCGCCGCGGTTCGCCTACGCGGAACCGTTCGACGGCGGCAGGGCACTCGTAACGGACGACGGATTCATGGTGCCGTTCGGGGATTACAGCTACTGGGAATCCGACGAGTGGTACTATATCGGCCCGGAGGGCGAGAGACTGGACGAAACCGTTGGGCCGGAAGTATAACGAAGGAAGCGGCGGACGGCGGTCCTTACATGACCGCCTATGCACGAGCACCTGTATCAATAACGGAAATTATGGAAAAAGTAAGAGTGCGTTTCGCACCGAGTCCTACCGGACCACTTCATATCGGCGGCGTAAGAACCGCGCTTTACAACTACCTTTTCGCCCGCCACTACGGCGGCACATTTATCCTGCGCATCGAAGATACCGACTCGCAGCGATATGTGGCAGGGGCCGAAAAGTATATCACCGACTCGCTCGCGTGGTGCGGTATCCAGGTGGACGAGGGGGTGGGTCCCGGCGGCCCGCACGCCCCGTACCGGCAGAGCGAACGAAAGGAAATATACCTCCAATATGCCCTCCGGCTCGTGGAGTCGGGCGAGGCCTACTATGCGTTCGACACACCGGAGGCGCTCGATAGGCTCAGGGCGGAAGCCGAATCGCGGGGCGGGGTGTTCGCATACAACCATGCCGTAAGGAGCGGTCTGGAAAATTCCCTTAACCTGCCGCAGGAGGAGGTAAAGGAGCGGATAGAAAGGGGCGACCAGTGGGTCATCCGGTTCCGAACACCGGAGAACGAGGAGGTCGTAATGAACGACCTTATCCGCGGCGAGGTGCGGGTAAATACCTCCACCCTCGACGACAAGGTGCTCTACAAGTCGGCCGACTCGCTGCCCACATACCATCTGGCCAACATCGTGGACGACCACCTGATGGAGATAACGCACGTAATACGCGGGGAGGAGTGGCTGCCGTCGCTTCCGCTCCACTTCCTGCTGTACAGGGCCTTCGGCTGGAGCGACACCCAGCCGCAGTTTGCGCACCTGCCGCTGCTGCTCAAGCCCACCGGGCAGGGAAAGCTCAGCAAGAGGGACGGAGACAAGATGGGCTTCCCGGTCTTCCCGCTGGAGTGGGTTTCGCCCACGGGAGAGGTGTCGCGCGGCTATCGGGAGGACGGCTATTTCCCCGAGGCATTTATAAATATGCTCGCCCTGCTGGGATGGAATCCGGGCACGGAGCAGGAGATATTCTCGATGGACGAACTGGCCAGCCGGTTTTCGCTGGACCGGGTAGGCAAGTCCGGGGCGAGGTTCAGCCCGGACAAGGCAAAATGGTTCAACGCGCAGTATATGCACCTGAAGCCGGATGCGGAACTTGCCGCGCTTTTCATGCCCGTATTACGGGAAAAAGGTATCTCGGCCGACCGGGCAAAAGTCGAAAAAATAGTGGGCCTTATAAAGCCGCGGGCAACATTTATCGGGGAGTTCTGGGACCTCTCCTCCTTCTTCTTCGAGGCCCCGGCGGACTATGATGCGAAGACGGTGCAGAAGTTCTGGAAGGGTGAAAATCCGGCCCGCCTGCGGGAACTCTGCGGCCTGCTGGATAAGGAACAGGATTACAGCCCGGTACCACTGCACGATAAGGTGGCGGCATGGATTACGGAAAACCAGTACCCGATGGGACAGGTGATGAACTGCCTGCGGCTCGCTCTTGTAGGCGCCTCCAAGGGTCCTGACCTGTTCGAAATCGTTTCGCTTATCAGCCGGGAAGAGACACTCGCACGCATCGACCGTGCACTCTCCACATTGGCGGTATCGGACCAATAAATTCGCCCGGTGAGCGTACAACCGTTTATACAAAATATGTTATCTTTAGATAATCTATAAACCCGTATAATATGAAAATAAGAGCAATAGTGACAGCAATCGTCGCCTCGATGGCAGTCACGACCTCGGCCACTGCCGAAGGAGGCCTGATAGAGTTCGGCGCGAAGGCCGGGATAACCACCCAGGGGGTGAAGTTCAGCGGAGCGGAAAGCGTGGACCCCTACCACAAACTCTCCACCAACTCCCGGGCCGGGTTCCATATCGGCCTGATGTCGAGGGTAAACCTGCCGCTGGTGCATCTCCAGCCGGAATTGTTCTACTCCCAGACCAGCTACCGGCTCAATGTGGCACAGCTTCCGAGCGGCGCTTCCCTACCCTCGGACAGTTATCCCTATAAATCCACGGTGCGGCTAAAGAGTGTGGACGTACCCATTATGGTGGGGCTGAGTGTGATGTGGTTCCATATACAGGCCGGGCCGATGTTTACCGTAATGTCCGAGACCAAACTCAAGGACCGCGGCTATATCAGCGACGTGGCTATCGACAAGCCTTCGGTATCTTATTTGCTCGGTATAGGTGTGGACCTGCGAAGGTTGAACTTCGATATCAGGTACAACGGCAATTTTAAAAAATATATACAGAGTATCCTCTACGGCACCAACCATGTCGGCAACGACTTCCGGAGCAAGCACAAGCACTGGATGTTCAGCGTGGGATATCTGTTTTAGGAACGAAAATACCGTATGGCGGAGAGAAGTATCGAGCTGGAGGGGATAGACCCGAGGGAGTTTTACGGCGTGGGGAACGCCCATTTGTCGCAGATATCGTCGCTTTACCCTAAACTGCGGCTGGTGGCGAGGGGTTCGACGCTGAAGGTCCTCGGGGAAGAGAAGGAGACCGACAAGCTCGCCGCGCGGATCGATGCACTGCTAAAATACTACACCAAATACGGTCATATATCGCCGGAGGTTATAGACCTGATGCTCAGCGAGGGCGGAGAACCGTCGGGACCGGTGCAGGCGCAGGACAACGATGTGATAGTATACGGTAACGTGGGGAACATTGTCCGTGCGAGGACAGCCAACCAGAAAAAGCTCGTAACCGAGTACGACACCAGCGACCTGCTGTTCGCCATCGGCCCTGCCGGGTCGGGCAAGACATACACCGCAATAGCGTTGGCCGTAAGGGCACTGAAAAACAAAGAGGTAAAGAGGATAATCCTGACGCGGCCCGCCGTGGAGGCGGGCGAGAAGCTGGGATTTCTGCCGGGGGATATGAAGGAGAAGCTCGACCCCTACCTGCAGCCGCTCTACGACGCTCTGAACGATATGATACCGGCCGCAAAGCTGGCCAAATTCATTGAGGAAGGGGTCGTGCAGATTGCCCCGCTGGCATTTATGCGTGGGCGTACGCTCGATAACGCCTTCGTGATACTTGACGAGGCACAGAACACCACCCTGCCCCAGATAAAGATGTTCCTTACGAGGATGGGGCGCAACGCCAAGTTTATCGTAACGGGAGACGTTACGCAGATAGACCTGCCGCGACCGTCGGATTCGGGGCTGACCAAAGCGCTCGAGCTGGTTTCCGGTATAGACGGTATAGCCACCGTTACCTTCGACAAAGGGGATATAGTGCGCCACCCGCTGGTGAAAAGGATTGTGGAGGTGTTCGACAAATATGCCGCGCGACGGCTTGAGGAGAGCGAAAAACGGGCCCGGGAACGGGCCGAACGGAGGGCCGGAACCGGGAACAGGGAGGACTAAGTTCCCTTTACCCATTTCGGAAGACCGGTCGTTCAGCCGACAACGGAAAAGGATTATCCCTTTTCGCCACCGGCGGAAAGGGTGAAGGTTCACCTTATGACGATACTTTTAAAACTATAAACTCAGACAATGGACGATTCAGTTATCAGCACCGATTTTACATTCGACGGACAGCAAAGCCTATACAAAGGAAAGGTAAGGGACGTATACGATATAGACGGGAAATGGCTCGTAATGGTAGCCACGGACCGTATTTCGGCATTCGATGTGGTATTGCCCCGCGGCATACCGTATAAAGGTCAGGTGCTTAACCAGATAGCCTCCAAATTCCTCGACGCCACGGCGGATATCTGCCCGAACTGGAAAATAGCCTCGCCAGACCCTATGGTGACCGTCGGGCACCGGTGCGAAACCTTTCCGGTGGAGATGATAGTGCGCGGCTACCTGACCGGCAGTTCATGGCGGGACTATAAGGCGGGGGCACGGGAAATTTGCGGCATACCGCTTCCCGAAGGAATGCGCGAGCATCAGCGGTTCGATGCCCCCATCGTCACCCCCACCACCAAAGCCGAACTCGGCCAGCACGACCAGAATATTTCGAAAGAGGAGATAATCCGGCAAGGACTCGTATCGGCGGAGGAATACGCCAAACTCGAAGAGTGCTCGCTCGCGCTGTTCGACCGGGGGACGCAGATTGCCGCCGAACGCGGTCTGATACTGGTAGATACAAAATACGAATTCGGTAAGCTGGACGGGGAGATAACCCTTATCGACGAGATTCATACCCCCGACTCCTCGCGCTATTTCTACGCCGAAGGATACGAAGAACGGTTCGCCCGCGGCGAGCAGCAGAAGCAGCTCTCCAAGGAGTTCGTGCGCGAATGGCTGATGGAGAACGGTTTCCAGGGCCGCGAAGGGGAACGGGTGCCGGAAATGACGGACGATATAGTGACGGGTATAAGCGACCGATATATAGAACTTTACGAGCGGATTACCGGCGAAAAGTTCGTGAAGGGAAGTACCACGGACGTTTTGCCGCGCATGGAGGGGAATATCCGCAATATGTTGGCGCGGCTGCGATAGCTTTCCGGGAGGATAAATTTACAGGTACGTACCTCCACCTCCGGCGGATGCGCATGCCGCGCGCCACCGACCCTTTCGGAACGACCGGCCTAAAATAACATAAAAACCTTAAAACACACCGATATGGACAGCAACATCAGTAACCTCTCTCCGGAAATTGTCTGGAAACACTTTGCCGAAATCTGCGCAATCCCCCACCCTTCCCGTAACGAAGCGGCCATCCGGGACTACATCACGGAGTTTGCCCAACGACACGGGTTGGATTATACCGTGGACGGGGCGGACAATATCATCATCCGCAAGCCCGCCACGCCGGGTATGGAAGACCGCAAGGGAATTATACTCCAATCGCATTTGGACATGGTGCCGCAGAAGAACAGCGACAGGGAGTTCGATTTCGACAAGGACCCTATCGAGGCCTATGTGGACGGGGAGTGGGTGACGGCCAACGGCACCACCCTCGGGGCGGATAACGGTATGGGGGTCGCGGCCACGCTTGCGGTGCTGGAATCGACCGACCTCAAGCACGGTTATATAGAAGCGCTGTTCACCGCATCCGAAGAGGTGGGGATGGACGGTGCGTTCGGACTTCAAGCCGGGGAGTTGAAGGGCGATATCCTGATGAATCTCGACTCCGAAACCGAAGGCGAACTCTACGTGGGCTGTGCCGGTGGTGTGGATGCCAACATCCGGTTCGATTACGATGAAATCGAAGGGTGCCCGGAGGGGTATTCGGCGGTGCAGGTGGAGGTATCGGGCCTTCGCGGAGGTCACTCCGGGATGGAAATTATCCTGCAAAGGGCCAACGCAAACAAGGTGCTGTTCCGGCTTCTGCGGGGTACGATGGGTAAATACGATATGAAATTGGCTTCGGTGGACGGCGGCGGACTGCGCAACGCTATCCCGAGGGAGGGCCGGGCGGTGGTGCTCCTGCTCGACTATCATGTGGACCCGTTTATCCGGGACGTGGAGAACTACGAGAAACTGATTATAGCCGAATACAAAGGCATCGAGGACGAGGTTTCGATTAAGGCCACACAGGTGGATGCACCGGAGACCTATATTGACGAGCTTACGGCCGTCAGGCTGACCGACGCCGTATGCGGCTGCCCCAACGGGGTTATCAGCATGAGCACCTCGATGCCGGGACTGGTGCAGACCTCCTCGAACCTTGCGCGGGTAGTATCCGAAGAGGGGGAAATCAGGATTCAATGCCTTATCCGCAGTTCTGTCAACTCCGAGAAATTCAACCTGGCGGCCGATATCAGCTCGGTGTTCCGTCTGGCCGGGGCCGAGTGCGAGACTTCCGGCGCCTACGACGGGTGGAACCCCGATATGGACTCCCCGATCCTCAAAACCATGCTGGAGAGCTATAAAGCCCTCTACGGTAAGACTCCGGAAATAATGGCGATACATGCCGGCCTGGAGTGCGGTATAATCGGCGGAGTCTACCCGAACCTCGATATGATTTCGTTCGGTCCGACCATAAAATACCCCCACTCGCCGGACGAGAAGGTGGAAATTGCCTCCGTGGATAAATTCTGGAAGTTTCTCTGCTACACTCTGGAGAATGCACCTGTAAAATAGGAATCTATTCCGGGCGATGTGCCCGCGCAGACTTTGATGTGTGTGATGCGTGGAGTACCGTGTGGGGTGATGTGTGTTTTGATGTGTATTGGGTGTATGCTGAAGGGCATAAAGAACCGGCCGGGACTTAATTGCTTACCCGGATACGGCATAGGTGTAATGACAATTAACTGAGATGACTGGCGACGCATCCAAATGGTTCGCGATAGTAAACCCGGTGGCCGGGAGCGGCAAGGGGCTGAAGGACTGGCCCCAGATTAGCCGTATCCTGCGCGAGAACGGAATTATGCCCGATTTTGCGTTTACCGAGTATAAGTACCACGCCATCGAACTGGCCGTGGATGCGGTCAACAGCGGTTACAGGAAACTTATCGTGGTAGGCGGCGACGGAACGATACACGAGGTGGTGAACGGCCTGTTTATACAGCAGGCCGTACCGTCCACCGAGGTGTTGAT
>JAJBVT010000016.1 GCA_020859685.1 Rikenellaceae bacterium | reverse complement strand
CCCCCCCCAGTGCGTCCCGCGCGCCGATCCAACCCACGCCCCCGCCGTAGCTCTCCCGCCCGCCGAAACCCTTATCGATATTTTCCCCGGTGTTCCACTCGGTGGTCTGCCGGTTGCGCTGCATTTCCCACTCGTTCTCGTGGTTGTAGAGTATTGCCGTGCGGCGTGCTTCGAACTCCGCCGGGGTGGCGGCTCCGGGCGTGGCATTCCGGCGCAGGAGCGCTATCTCGTCGATAAATGTCTTAAATTCAAGACCCCCAGGGGTCGGTGTAATCCCGTCCGGACCGACGATTCCGTAATGGTAAAGCTCGGTGCCGTATATCGGCTGGCGGTAACGGTAGGTGCAGGTGAAACTGCTCCCGCCCGCGAATACGTGCCACAGCCAAAGCCTCACGGCACCGGGCAGCGGTTGCGGGTTTATCCTGCCCCAGTTAACCTGACCGGGCTGGAGTTCCATAACGCCGTACACGCCGTCGATGGTGCGGAAAAAGTCGTTGGCTTTCGCAATTCGCCCCACCGGGCCGAGGCGGTAACCCTTCGGCCCCACCCCGTAGTCCTCGCCGAACACCATGTAACGGGTGTAACTATGGAAGTCCAGCTCTCCGATCTGCCTTAGATGGCCGTTGTTGTAGTCGGGTATAAGGTTGGTCGTAACCCACTGGTCCGCCGTGATATGGCTGCGGATAACCCGGGTCTGCTCGTCCAGAAACGAGACGGTCTCCTCCGTGTTGAACCTGCCGTAATCCAGTATCTGGTGGGTGTTCATAAACTGCTGGCTAAGCATCAGAATATTGATCTGCGAGAAATCGGAATAGACCTGGCTCCAGAACGCCGTGCCCCATGCCTTATTGAGAGCTTCGATAGTACCGTAACGCCGCTCGAGCCACTCGCGGAACCGCTTCTGGGCATCGGGCCCATAGTCCACGAAGGGCCGCGGCTCGTTATCGAGCTGCCAGCCCATGATGCGGCTGTCGCCGCCGTAATGCTCCGCCAGCCGGGCTATCATCTTCATCGAGTAATCCCGGTAGAATTCGTTCGATACCGACGGGTGCTGCCGGGAACCGTGGTCCACCACCACGCCGTTCTCACGGGTGAGCAGGATATCGGGGTGCTTTCTTACCAGCCACACGGGCGGTGTGGCTGTGGAGGTGCACATAATCACCTTCAGGCCGTGTTTGTCGGCCAACTCCACCGCCCTGTCGAGCCACGCGAAGTCGTAGACACCCTCCTCGGGTTCCAGTTGCGCCCATGCAAATTCGGCATAGTGCACGAATTCGAAACCCATGTCGCTTATCTGTTTCAGGTCCCTGTCCCACTGCGAAGAGTCCCAGTGCTCCGGGTAATAATAGACCCCTACCGTGGTAAGGGCGGCCGGGTCGAAGAACCTCTCCGCCCCGGCGGCCGCTGTCTGCATGCAGGCGAGCACGATGGCCGCCGCGCATAAAATCAGTTTTCTCATAGCTCGAGTGCCGGATACTCGTCGATTACCACCGGACCCAGCAGGCCCGATTCAACTACCGCCCTGTCGCTGTACGGCGTCTGGCGGTAATTGAGGTCGACTATATTCGTGTCGTGGAAGATACGCCATACTACTCCGCGGCGGTCGTAGTCCGCTATACGGTTGGCAGCCAGGTTGGTGACCTCTATTTCGAGCGAGTTCTCACCGTCGTTCAGGTAGTCGGTTATATCCGTTTCAAACGGCGGACTGATTAGTATTGCGGCCTCCCGGCCGTTAACATTCACCCTCGTGCTCTCACGAACATGTCCGAGCGAAATGACATACCTCATACCGTCCTTCTTCTCCACGGGAACAGTCACGCTGTACCGGCCGCGGCCCCGGTTAATACTGAGCCGCTCGTCGTCGATGTCGGTCCAGCTTCCGAGCGTACCTATTTCGAATGTTTCGCCGATTTCAGGGTCGCTCTCCGGGAAGTCGAGCGACCAGCCCGTTTCAACCGGTATCCGGCCGGTTGCATCACCGAGATAGGTCCACTCCGCAACGCCTTTGATATCCCTGTCGAAGGTTTTTAGGATAACCGACTGGCCGGGTTTAAGCTGAAGGTAAACCTGCGTACGGCCGTCCGCCGTGCGCACCTTCGCGCGGCCCGAACTGCCGTCGAGCGGATTGTATATCATGGCCGCTGCGGCGTCCACGCCGAGCGTTACCCACCCGTCCACCGGGCGGTTGCGCAGCATCGTCATAAAGTAGTGGTGGCCGCTCTCGTTACTGCGGCGTATAAGCTGGCCGCCGTGCTCGGTGGAGAACGATTCGGGAGTGATTCCGGTCGCGGGAAGAAGGCCCGCATAACCCTTACCCGTAATCACCGAACCCTGACCCACCTTGTTCACCTGCACCGTGCCGAAATCCACCTCGGGCATCCCCTTGAGCGACTGCTCCAACTGGCCGTGCCGCTCTTCGAAGCCGTACAGGCCCGGAACGTCCGAAGGATAATGGTCGCTGAAAATCACAGTGGCTCCGCGTTCGATAAGTTCCCTCACCTTGGCCATGGTCGTCTCCGGGATAATGGTTACCGACGGCAGTATCAGGGCCTTATAAGCCACGCCGCCTTCGGTCACTATCTTACCGCCGTCAACTCCGGTGGAAGCTATATAGCGGTCCGAAATATAGTCCACATCGTATCCGGCCTGCATAATATTGTCCACCGCGTCGCAGAAATCGGGAAGCCTGTCCCTCAGCCCGTGTATCGAGAACGCTTTATAAAAGCTGCCGCCCGGCTCCGCCCACATATCGTATATGGGGAGGTAGAGCAGGTAATCGCTGTCCGGCTGGCCGTACTGCAGGAACGACTGCACACGGGTTATATAACTGGTCAGCGCCGGAGCGTCGTGCCAGAATGCGTTGGTCGGCGAGAAGTCGATAGTCGCGTAAAATTTCCACCCCGGCCACGCCGCGTCCTCGGGCGTGTAGGTATATCCGTGGAAGAAGATATGGTTCACCCCGGCCGTAAACATCTGGTCGAGTTCAACTTTGGCCTGCGACAGCGAGGTACGGAAGTGGTCGGTAAGCCATGTCAGGGACTCTGCCGACGTGTACTTCTTGCCCGTGATATGGGCGGCCGAAGAGGCGTATTTGAGTATTGTAGGGTCGCCGTCGTTCTCCTTGCGAATCTCGTCGTGGCGCAGATAGGGAATATCGAAATCCGATATACCGAACGTCTCGCACTCGGGGATATCCACGGCTGCGTAAATATCAATCAGGTTGGCGGGCGAGCCGTGAGCCTGGTTACGGGTGATGGCCCCGTGCGAGTGCGCCCACTCGGTCCACGGGCGGGTAAAGTTGTCGAGCAACAGCTCGCCCATCGTCTCGCGGTAATCTGTAATCACCCTCACCGAAGCGTCTGTACGCCCCTGCCCCAGCAGTTCCGGCAGGTATAGTTCCAGTTTGTAACCGCGCCGCTTTTCGAACTCGGCCAGCAGCGACGGTGTCCAGTCCGCACCGAACACCTCGTACGAGTCGTTGAAGAACGTATTGGGGTACGGAGTGCCGGTAGAGTTGAACGCCTGATCGTATTTGCCGAGGTATTTCTTCACCACTTCGGCGTCGAGGTGGTCCATAACCAGCCCTGCTCCGCCCGGCGCGGCCCTTTTAACGGCCTGCAGCGTACGGCCCACGAACAGCGAGGTTACCTCCCAGTCGTCGCCCTCCGGAGCATTCCACTCGAGGGTACCGTCGTCGGCCACCTCGCCCGTGATATCGAGCCGGTGCTGTCCATCGGCCGATACCGCAACCACCCTCTCGAGGTAGGCTACGCTCCGCTGGCGGGCGAAGTATTCGGGAACTTCTATTTTTTCGGTCAGCTTCTGGCCGCCTTTTACGCTGTGTACCACAGTGATAGCCGTCGCCGCACCGTCCTGCGGTTCTATTTCCGGCCCTCCGAACGGCCATCCCGTACCGGTGTTCATATCCACCTTCATCCCGAGCCGTTCGGCTTCGGTAATGGTAAACCCTGCCATATCCATCCAGCGCTGCGACAGGTAATCGATATAGTGGTCCTCACGGCCTTTAACACCGTAAATCGGGGTAATCTCCACCCCGCCTAAGCCAACGCGGGCCATCTCGCCGAGGTTGTAGGCGAGACCTGCGGAGTCCACGTCGCTGCCCATCCACCACCAACGGGTCCACGGCTTGGCCTCCACGGCCACGTCCGGCCATCCGGTATCCGTTTTGCGGCCTCCCGGCGAGCACGACGCCAAAAGGGTTGCGGCCACTACGGCCGGCAATAAAATTCTCTGTAAAGTATATTTCACCATCAGAAGTTTGAGTTAAATGGTCATACATAAGTTAGATACCGCTAATATATTGAAGCGTCCCAACCTTTAAATGGATTATCGTCCTTTTTTATGTAATTCAGTTTATGTTCCGGAAATATCGCTGTCAACATTTTCCGCACTACCCTGTTTACGGCGGCCGAACTTCCGGCTCTTCTTCGCTCGATTCCCGGTAACAGAGGGAATGGCATCGTACCCGGGAAGAGAGACCGACTGGCGGGGCTAAGCCTGCACCCTGCCCCTTTACCGGCCGCCCGTCTTGTTACCTCACGAATGTAAGGTTGAACCAGTCCTCGAACTGCATCCCGCGGTATGTGGCGCGCAGCCTTATACGGGTGGGAGTATTCGAGGGAATCTCGTCCCACTGTATGGTCTCGGTTCGCTTCTGTCCGCCGGTGGACCACTGCATGGTGTCGTACTCCATACCGGCGTCGGCCGTGTAGATGTTTTCCGTCACCACTATATCCTTTTCGGGGAACATACGGCCAAGTTCGGCACCGAAATAGAATCCGGGCTGAGTAGGCTGATTGTACGCGATATTCTGGGTGGCGATGCTGATACGGTAGACCGGGTCCTCGAGGAAAGTGTGGAAGCGGTAATCCGTCCGGTGGTCGGTCATATAGATACGCAGGTTCCGGTTGTCGGCCGTGCGCAGGATAACCTCCTCGCGCCAGTCTCCGAAGATATCGCCCTGAAGGCACGGGTTCGATTTGGTGCCGTTGTTCCACGCGCACCCCTCGGCGTTCAGCAGGACTTTGTAACCGCCTGTGGTCCAGTCGTATTTGGTGATCTGTATGCCGTTCTGGAGCTCTCGCAGTAGGTCGCCGTCCCACCAGCAGGCCATGTTTATCGACACCCCGTCGGTGGAGTCGTTTATAACCGTGCCGTTCGTCGCCCGGATACCGCCCGATGTCTTGGACCACATCTCCAGGCCCGGGTTCGTGGGGTCGATATCGGCGGCCATACAGCGGCCGTCGTTATCGTCGCTGAGCACGGCGAAAATTACCTCTCCCGTCTCCGCGTCACGGTACGATGCGCCGTATTTCCCCGGCTCGTGGCAGTCCCAGACCATCAGTTTACCGGAGGACGCGTCGAAAACCGTCAGATGCAGGGCGTCGCCATGCAGCATACCGGTAGAGTATAGTCCCGTCCCGTCGTTGTTTATCGTACACGAGCCGTAGACGATTTCGTCGCATCCGTCGCCGTCCACGTCGCCCACCCGCAGGTTGTGGTTTCCCTGCCCGGCATAGGCCTCGTTACCCGGCTCATCGGAATCGAACACCCAGCGGTTCGTCAGCTTTCCGTCCCGCCAGTCGAACGCGGCGAGCACTGTGCGGGTATAGTAACCGCGGCACATTACGATACTCGGATACTCCCCGTCGAGGTAGGCGACACAGGCCAGAAACCGGTCCACCCGGTTGCCCTTCTCGTCGCCCCATCCGGCGCCGTTGCCCCCGCGCGGAGGAATATAATCGACCGTGGCCATCGCCTCTCCCGTCAGGCCGTTGAATACGGTGAGGTATTCCGGCCCGTCGAGGATAAACCCGTCCGCGTTGCGGTAATCGGCCCCCGGGTCACCGATTACGTTGCCGAGACCGTCCACCGTGCCGTCGGCGGTCTTAATCACCACCTCCGCGCGGCCGTCGCCGTCGAAGTCGTAAACTAGGAACTGTGTGTAGTGCGCTCCCGCCCGGATATTGCGCCCCAGGTCGATGCGCCACAGCCGGGTCCCGTCGAGTTTATAACAGTCCAGTATCGTGCTTCCGGTATACCCCCGGTGGGAGTTGTCGTGCGAATTGGTGGGGTCCCACTTCAGGATAATCTCGAACTCCCCGTCTCCGTCCACATCGCCTATACTGGCGTCGTTGGCCGTGTATGTGTACTCTACCCCGTCGGGCGATACGCCGCTTTCGGGAATATCGAGCGCTATGTTCAGGTACCCGATGGGCGAGTCCGCCGCCAACGCATATGACGCCTCCGGCGCACCTTCACGGCCGTTTACCACCGGCCTGATTTCATAAACGTGGGCGGCCTTTCCGGCCTTGCGGTCTACGAAATAGGTGGTCGTCATGAGCGGCTCCCTGTTTAACAGCCGCCCGTCCCGATAGACGTTGAATCCAATATTTACAGGGTCGGACGATAGGTATCGCCAGCTTACGGCGCACGCCTTGTTGCTCGTGCGTATAGCCACCAGGCCGCGGCCGAGGTTCTCCCGTTTGAGTTTTGAATAGTCGTAATTGGTCTGCGCTGCGGCCGGTGCGGTAAGCACCACGGCCAGCGACAGGGACAGTAACGCCCGTAAGAACAGTTTCATCATTTCAAGGTTACATTAAAGGTTAGGTTTGCGTTTAGTGGAATCCGCTCCGCTCACGGAGACGGACGACCGTGGTGCAAGTTACATAATTACGGCCGAAACTTCGGCTATTCCGACGGGCGTGCAGTCCCGTCCGTGATTCGACTTGTTCTACCGAAGCCGCTTAATGAGTGCATTTGTCGTCAAACGGACTGAATGTTTTACCTGCGAATTTGCGCAGGTGAACATACCCGTCGGCACGGGTAGGTGCGCCGCCCAATCCTACCGTTCCGTGAAAATCCCCTGCTCAAAACTGTGCGGCTACCCTCCTGCCGGTCGTTACTCCGGAATGTTCACCGGCCAGAACTCCGACTCGGTATGCGCATCGGTTATCCAGCCCAGCAGTTTGAAAACAATATCCGGGTGTTCCGCCGCCACGTCCGTGGTCTCGTCTCTGTCCGTGCGCAGGTCGTAGAGTTCGGGCGCAAGGTCGAGGTTCTGGCGAATCAGCTTCCAATCGCCCCACCTCACGGCCTGCGAGATACCCCGCCAGGGATACTGCTCCCAGTAGAGGCAACGTCCCTCGGCATCCATGCTCCCCGGTGAGTCGACCTCGGCGAGAATACTTATCCCGTCGGAATCCACCGTGGTGTACGAACCGGTCATTTCGGCCAGTGTAGGAAAAATATCCGGGAAATAGCAGGGGAAGTCCGAAACCTGCCCCGCACTGCGCCCGTCGGGCATCCGGACTATCATCGGCACCCGCAGACCACCTTCGTACAGGTCGCCCTTCCATCCGCGCAGCCCGCCATTTACATCGAGGAGCGAGGTCCCCGCAGCCCGGGCGCCCCCGTTATCGGATGCGAATATTATAATGGTATTCTTATCCAGTCCCAAACGCTCCATCTCCCCGAAAATCTCCCCGAGGCACTCGTCCATATGGGTGATTAGGGCGGCGTAGTTCTTATCGTTGTCCGACATGCCCGGGTAGTCGGCATATATACCGAGGTCCTTGCTGTCGAGCGGCACGTGGGGAACGTTGTACGCCAGATAGAGAAAAAACGGGGTGTCGGTATTCCGGCGCAGGAACTCTATGGCCTCGCGCGTGCTGCGGTCCGTGTTGTGGTCGGCACGGCGGCCGTCGAGGTTCTCCTCGATTACATACTCCGTGCGGTTTTCCCACCTGACGGAGGGGTAATAGTTGTGACTCTTATACTCGCGTATCAGCCACCCGTAGAACTCGTCGAACCCGCGGTCGAGCGGCGTTGCCGCAGGGTCGAACCCGTCGAGGTGCCACTTGTTGACCAGTGCAGTCCGGTAACCGTTGTTCCTCAGCACGTTTGCGATGGTGGTGTCCTGCGGCTGGATACTGGTTCTGGAGACCTGCGCGCCAGCCACCCCGGCATCCTCCTTTATTCCTTCGATACCCCCTGTCCGGGTGGTATTTCCGCGGATAGTGGTATGGCCGGTGTGCATACCCGTCATCAGGCAGCAGCGCGACGGGGAGGAGACGCTCGCCCCGGCGTAGCAGTTGGTGAACGTCACACCTTCCGACGCCAGCCGGTCGATATTGTCGGTCTTGATATACCGGTTGCCGAAGCACCCGAGGTCGCCGTAACCGAGGTCGTCGGCGAGGATAAACAGCACGTTGGGCCTTTCGGTGTGCTGTGCCTGCAACAAACAGGGAACGGCCGAACCCACAAGGGCGGCCGTCAGTCCTGCAGCATTACTGATTCTCAAATTCATAATCTGCTTTTTTCAACATAACCTGGACAGGTTCCCCGCGGGGTCCCTATCCAGGTTACGTCGTCCTATTTATTAACTAACCGTCAGATCAATTCCAACCATCATTTTGTTTGTATAAACCTGGGTAGTTATCGATCTGAGTTTTGGGTATCGGATAATAGTAGCGTCCTGCCGCTACATTAGATACCTGAGTTCCGTTCGGATTATTGTAACGGTTGAACATATCGATAATATCATCCTGCCATGTATTATAACGAACTTCGTCGAACCACCGAACGCCTTCCATTGCAAGTTCAAGTCTTCTCTCACGACGGATATACTCCATAGCGGTATCTGCATTGACACCGGTCGGTACAAGGTCAACATCCGCCCTTGCCCTTATCTCATTAACAAGATTTAGAGCGTCAGAAATCTGTCCTTTATTAACAAGAATTTCCGCATACAGCAACATCATATCTTCAATCCTCAGAATCGGGAAGTTAATACCCCACTGGTCATACCGTGTCATACCCGATTCCGGAGTGTAGCTAAGGCCGAGCGCGGCACGTTTCTGATAAGTATCGAGGAACTTATAGTAGAAACTGCGGGTATAAGTATCATAATCTCCTTCACCGTAATTCAGCACCTCTTCGGTATTGCTGTAATCGTTGGTAAAGTTATTCCCGTAGGCCTCATAACCGTTAAGTACCGTCCAGTCAAATCCCCTCTGGTCCTTATCTCCGGTAGTCCAATCCACAGTGTATTCGTATTGGAGGGTTTTTTCAACCCATATCGAGTTACCGAAGATATAAATATTACTCGTACGACCATAATAAGATTCAGGTATGTCAGGTGACATATTGAAAATTGCAGGATTACCGTATGATCCGGGTGCATACTGTATGGCAAATATCGAGTAGGCATTGTTGCCATCCATCATGAATTGCCTACGCCATTCGTTGATGTTGGGTGCCCAATAATCGCCAGTAGATTGTGCATAATCGAGGACCTCCTTTATCTTGGTTTCAGCAAGATCCTGTGCCGATGCATCATTAAGCGGGAAACCGGCCTTTTGCATATACAACCTACCCAACATAGCTTTGGCAGCCATCCTGTCAGCACGTACTGTAGCGGACTTTGAATAGTTGTATTGAATTATATCGCCGGGTAAGGGCAGATTTTCTGCAATTGTAAGGTCGGCAATGGCCTGTGCATAAACCTGCTCGGGTGTGGATTGACCTATTTCTTTTGATTCAGTTACTGTAATTGGCTTAGTTATAAGAGGAACGTTTCCGTATAAACGGGCAAGTTCGAAATAAGACCAGCCACGAAGGAAATGTGCTTCTTGCGAAAGCTGATCTCTCAGTGAAACCTCGTCCGTATCGGAAGGATACTCCACGGTATCTACATACGCAATAGCTTCGTTAGCCGCATTTATTACCTGATACAGGATTTCCCACGTACTGGAGATATAGGAGTTAGTCGCATCCGCACGGAAAGTACCAATTTCTGAATATTCCCGGAAACCGTTAGGCATCGGATCAACCCAAGTATTATCTGAACGTACCTCCGAGAGATGCAGGTAGAGTGCATTACTTAGATCTCTTAGCCGGGAATATGCTCCCATAACAAGCTGCTCAATTTCACGGGGGGTGGAATATTCTCCGCTTACCATTTTGTCCCTCGGCGTTTCATCGAGGCTGCATGATGAAACCGTTAAAACCGCTAAGCCGGTAATGAACAGTGTTTTAAATTTCAATATATTTTTCAGTTTCATGGTTCCCTGGTTTAGAAAGTAAAGTTAACTCCGAATGAATAGATGCGCGCCAAAGGATAACTGAAGTAGTCGATACCGAGAGCTGTACTACCGCCCGGGGATCCTGAAGGCGCTGTGTTTGCCGCTTCCGGAGAATAACCACCGTAGTAATTATTAAAGTTGGCAAGATTCTCTATCATAAAGTACACTCTGGCATTCTGAATAGCACTCGTTTTAAATGGTATGGTATAACCGATGGTAATATTCTTTATCGCAAGGTAGTTTGAAGAATAGAGCCAACGAGAATCGGCCATTGCGCTATAATTATCACGCAAGAGATAAGGTGTTTTTCCGTCACCGGGATCATCTTCAGACCACCACGAGTTCCTCCAACGTCCGAGTGTATTCGTACTGGTACCCATACCGGGTCGGTCAATAGCGCGACCGAGTACACCGAATATTTTACCACCCGTCTGCGCTGTGATGAGGATACTGAAATCAAATCCGTTCCACTCTACGGTATTGGTCATACCGAAGTAGTTGCGGGGTATTGGACTGCCAAGAATCTGCCTGTCTTCATCGTTGAATACACCGTCACCGTTCACGTCTTCGTACCTAACATCCCCGGGTTTTATAGTAGTACCTGAGGCGTTTGTTAACTGACTGACCCCGATTGATTGAGCATACGCATCTATTTCGGCTTGTGTCTGCCATACACCGACAGCTTTCATCATCCAGAAAGAGTTCATAGGAAGGCCTACTGCCAAAACGTTGGAATAGTTACCCGAACTTGAGTCGAATCCGGAATATACCGAAGCGTCATCTATACCGAGTTTGAGAACTTTATTCTTATTGAAAGAATAATTGAATGAAGTGGTCCATGTTACGGGGCCTTGTAAGTTTACACTACTCAACTCGACTTCGAAACCGCGGTTCTTAATATCCCCGAGGTTATCCCAGTAAGTACCAAAACCAGATGAATACGGCACGGGCACTTTGTAAAGGAGGTCGGTAGTTTTCTTGGTATACCAGTCCAGTGAGAGATTTATCCTATTCCTCAGGAAAGAGAGGTCAAGGGCAATATCGGTACTTCTCGTTTTCTCCCACCCTAAATCTTCATTACCGATCTGTGAAGGACGATATCCTACATAAGTACCATATAGAACGGATTCCAGCAGAGAGAATGCCGCCTCGCGGTCAATTTCCTTATTACCGGTTACCCCATAGCTTGCCCGGATTTTAACCTGACTGAAAATGTTGTCTACATTGAGGCTTTTCCAGAATTTTTCTTCCGAAAGCCTCCAAGCACCTGAAACAGCCGGGAAAAGTCCCCATCTGTTATTAGCACCGAATACTGAACCACCGTCATAACGAAGACTGGCGGATATCAGGTAACGGTTGTCGAAACCATAATTAATACGACCAAAGTATGATATAAGCCTGTCAGGGTTAAGTTCCGTAACAGTATTCGTACCGGAAGTAACGACATTCCCGTCAAACGTACCCGTAATGTTATCATTCGGGAAATTACTAAACCTCTGATCTGTCTGGTAACCCCAGTGGTTTTGCTCATTCGAGGCACCGGCCATAACAGTAAGGCTGTGTTTGCCGAACGTGTTCATATAGTTAGCCACCACCTGCATTAGAGAGTTATCGAAACGGCGCTCCGTTTTATGTGTACTCGATGAGTTTACCCCAGCACCGGCTGCCCAGTTAGCGGAAGCATTACTCGGGTTGTATGTTTTTTCATCTTTATCATAAAAATTAGTCGCTATCAACCCTTCGATTGACAAACCCTCGAGAGGAGTTACCCTTAAATATGCCTGACCGTTCATCCTCATTACATATTGGGTGTTGGTACGTTCCTGCATAATATACCAAGGACTCGAAGCACTACCTGCCCATTCATATCTCGTATTAGGCTCGACATTGGTCAAATAACCCACACCTTCTTCACTGACAGGAGCAGAAGCAAGTACCTGATGGATCTGTGTATCTTTACCATTAGCTGCACCGGCACCCTCAGCAATCGAATAAGTTGGTGCTATCTTCACACCAGCTGTGAGCCATTTATTTATTGTAGCATCGATATTCGCCCGTGCGGAAATACGTTTGTAGCCTGTTCCGGTTGCAATACCTTTCTGGTCGAAATAGCCTACGGAAACGTTATAGGCGACATTTTCGTTGGCCCCGTTAATGCTTACATTATAATCCTGAACCGGTGCAAGGCGGAAAAATTTATCCTGCCAATCGAGCATATCCAGTTTTTCGTCCGTCTGGGCCCATGTATGTGCATTGCGGATTTCATCACTGACATAATATTGCCACCTGTCGTCCAAAATGTAATTGGTATTTATAGAAGTTATATTAACATTTTGCATTCTGGTAGCATTATCATCTTTAATAGATGCGCCTGTTACACCTAATTCGGCTGCCCTATCGAGGTAACGAATATCATTGGCTTTAACATAGTTGGTAATCCACTCTTCACCTGTAAGAACATCCATTGTCTTCTGAACCTGCTGAATACCGAAACTTGCGTTGAACGTTACGGTAGCCTTGCCTGTTTTACCCCTCTTGGTAGTAACCAGAACGACACCGTTCGAACCGCGAGAACCGTAGATAGCAGCCGATGCGGCGTCCTTAAGAACCTCCATCGATTCGATATCCGACGGGTTAAGACCCTGGAGCGTGGAACTCGGCACACCGTCTATCACATACAGCGGGTCGGAACTTGCGTTCACCGAAGCGGCACCGCGGACGCGGATAACCATATCCGAACCCGGTTCACCGGAAGTCGTCCTCACCTGCACACCCGGGAGGGTACCCTGGAGGGCCTGCTCGGCACGCGCGAGGGGACGGTCGCCGATGGCTTCCGAACTAATCTTGGAAACCGAACCGGTAAGGTCGCTCTTACGTACGGTACCGTAACCGATAACCACAACGTCGTCGATGGTACGGCTGTTGCTCGCCAGTACGACGTTAATCTCGGTGCGGGCGCCTACCTGCACTTCTTGAGATTCGTAACCGATAAATGAGAAAAGGAGAGATGCCCCCGCAGGAACATTACGCAGCTCGTAAGCACCTCCGACACCGGTAGTGGTACCGATCGTGGTACCCGGAACAGTTACGGTCGCACCGATAAGGGCTTCCCCGCTATCGTCTTTTACCGTACCCGTAACCGTGCTTTGGGCCTGGGCGTAGATCCCGGTGCACAGCATCATGCAGATGACGGCAACGGGAATTTTCAATAACAATAGAAAATTGTCGCTTTTTTTCATGGTTAGATCATTTAGGTTTTAAAAAGCTGTTTTACTAAACTGAATTGCTTCAGGTCTCGGTGTAAAAAGGCAATTTTTCACGGACGAAGGTATTGAAGTGCACCTTGCCGGGGAATGGAATTTTGTTCAATTACCTTGAAATTCTGTCAAAACGGCCCTGTGTGCCGTTCAGGAGGGTCTCTTAACATATTTTAGTATATATAAATTCGTACATCTATCCATATCCCCGCCCTGCCGGGAAGCTGTTTCAGAACTGTGAAAGGCTTACCGGCGGCGATTTATTACGGGGTACAATTCATGGTTTCGGGTCACGTTGAAGGTTGTCGAAACACCGTACAAATATTGTACCTGAAAACCCGGATTGTTAAAATATGTCCTAAAATTGACCTCCTACTCGAGAAGCGAAATGCAGGACCGGTCCTGCACTTTCTGCCTGCTGTAAAAAACGAAGAGCCGGACGTCCCGACACCCATAAGATGCCCTCCCACAAGAGTGATTCTCCGGATGCCCCGATAACTCCGACGCGCTCCCGCAAACATAAAGAGCCGCCCTTTCGGACGACTCTCTGGTAGACTGTTTAGTTACCCGTACCTTATACGTAAAAATTCTTATAAGGTATGAGAATACCTAATTATATTATAAGGTGACGCCTGTTTTGAAGATCGCTATCTCCTTGAAGCCCGCTTCTTCATGCTTGAGCTTCCTGCCGGCGCAGGTTTCGAGCACGAAGCCTGTGAAGCGGTCGAGCACCTGCTCCATTGTCTCGCCTTCGAGCAGGGTCCCGGCATTGAAATCTATCCAGTTGCTTTTGAACTGCGCAAGGCGCGAGTTGGTGGATATCTTCATCGTCGGTACGAACGACCCGAACGGCGTCCCGCGGCCCGTGGTGAACAGCACCAACTGGCATCCCGAAATCGCCAGCGCCGACGCCGCCACCAGGTCGTTGCCCGGGGCGTTGAGCAGGTTCAGGCCCGGTTTCTCGGCCTGCTGGGTATATTGCAGTACGTCCACAACAGGGGCGTCCCCACCCTTCTGCGTACAGCCGAGCGACTTCTCTTCAAGCGTGGTGATACCTCCGGCCTTGTTACCCGGCGACGGATTTTCATACACCGGCTGTTCGTACTTGCGGAAGTAGTCCTTAAAGTCGTTTATCAGGTGGACCGTCTTGTCGAATACCGTACGGTCGGTGGCCCTGTTCATCAGGATGGTCTCGGCGCCGAACATTTCGGGCACCTCCGTGAGTATCGTGGTGCCGCCGCGGGCGATAAGCCAGTCCGAGAAGCGGCCCAGCAGCGGGTTGGCCGTGATTCCGGAGAACCCGTCGCTGCCGCCGCATTTCAGGCCCACCTTGAGTTTCGACAGCGGAAGCTCCTCGCGCCTGTCCGCGCGCATCCTTTCGACCAGCTCGGAAGCAAGAGAGAACCCCGTCTCCACTTCGTCCTCCACCTCCTGCGCAATAATGAACCGCAGACGCTCCGCGTCCCACTCGCCCATCTCCTTCTGGAACGCGTCCATCTGGTTGTTCTCACAGCCGAGGCTCAGCACCAGCACGCCTCCGGCGTTGGGATGCTTGGCCAGCGCGGCAAGGAACCTGCGGGTATTCACATGGTCGCCGCCCAACTGTGAGCAACCGTAATTGTGTGCATACACACGCACATCGTCTATGTGCGAGGTGTCCAGCTCGGCCTTCACCCTGTCGGCGATAGCCTGCGCCTGTCCGTTCACACAGCCCACCGTGGGAACTATCCAAAGCTCGTTACGGATGCCCATACGTCCGTCATAACGCAGGAAACCGCTCACGGTGACCGAATCCGCCACATGGTCGAACCCGGCCTCCACGGGGCTGAATCCGTATTCGAGGTTGTCGTGGAGGTTGGTCTTTATATTATGCGTGTGGACGTGGCTCCCGGCCGGTATTACCGCCGTAGCGTGGCCTATGGGGTACCCGTACTTTACCACATTTTCACCCTCCGGTATCTCGCGGATGGCGAACTTATGGCCCGTGGGAATATCCTCACGAAGCGTCACTGCGCCCTGCGGTGTCGCGGCCGTCTCCCCGGCCTTCATCTCCGCGACGGCAACGGCTACGTTGTCGGAAGGATGTATTATAAGGTATTTTTCCATTTCCGGTTCGTTATCAGTGGGTTACGACAGGAGGTTTCCGAGCGCTTTCTCCATACCGTTTTCCAGTATGTCGGCGGCGTAACGGGCGACTACATCGGCGAAGAACGGCACCTGCGAGAGGTCGTCATTCCACATCGCGGGATGCTTTACGATGCCCTCTATCCAGCCTGCAACGTTACCCGCGTCGAAAGTCTTCTGTATAAATTCGACGAACTCCGCCGTGTCGTTGGGTGTGAATCCTTCCACCCGGCCGCTGTAAAGCACCATCAGCGCCGCGAAAGAGAAGAGACACAGGTCTGCCTCCTTGCCAAGCTTGGTGTAGTTGTCCTTCACGGTCGGCCAGTCCCTCGCTTCCCATTTGGAGAGCGAGTTCAGTGATATGTCTTTCAAGTAGTGACGCAGGTAGGGGTTGTAGAATCTTTCCAGTATCTTGGCTGCGAACTCGTCCAGCTCGGCGCGGTCGCCGTCCATAACCGGCAGCACCTCCCGGTCCACCATGCTGTTGATATAGTTCTCCACGGCCGGGTTGGCGAACGCGTCACGCACCGTCTCGCATCCGAGTTGCAGCGCCACCGGTACCATAGCCGTGTGGGCACCGTTAAGGATGCGCACCTTCTTATCGCGGAAACTGCGGATACAGTCCATAAAGAGCACGTTGTATCCGGCCTTGTCCAGCGGGAATTTATCCCTTATGGCCCGGTCGCCGCCGATAGCCCACACATGGAAGTACTCACCCTTCACCACCAGATTGTCGTCGTAACCTATCTCCTTCTTGATGGCGTCGATATCGTCCTTCGGGAAGCCGGTCACTATACGGTCCACCAGCGTGTCGTAGAAACGGCAGGCATCCTTCACCCACTGGATAAAGCCCTCCTCCATACCGTTGTGCGCGGCATGTTTAAGAACGTATTCGCGCAGTGTGGAGCCGTTGTCCTCGATAAGTTCGCAGCAGATTATCGACAGGCCCCGGGCCTCGTCGCCGCCGTATTTCTTCCACCGCTCATGCAACAGGACGGTCATCTTTGCCGGAAACGACTTCGGGGGTAGCGCCCACAGGTCGTCGCCCTCTTCGTAACGGATACCCGCCTCGGTGGTGTTCGATATTATCAGCTCCAAATCCTCGGAGAGGAACAACTCCTTATAGCGTTCGTATTCGCGGTAAGGGTTCACTATCTCGGTGATGCTGTCCACCAGTGTTATCTCCCTGATAGGCTCTTTATCCTTGATACCTTCGAGAATTACATGGTAGAGACAGTCCTGTTTCTTGAAAATCTTCTCTATAACCTCCCCGCCCGGAATTGGCTGTACCACGGCGACCCCGTGGTTCATAACCCCTTTTTTGTCGGCTCCGGCTATCATCCAGTCCACGAAGGCGCGCAGGAAATTCCCCTCGCCGAACTGAAGTATCTTAACCGGGTATGTGGTTCTTTCGGCAGTGCCGTTATTCAACTCTTTCATAATCAGAAATTAAAATAGTTCTTAGCGTTGTAATACGAGATGTTTTCGACCATCTTCCCGATAGTCTCCATTTCCGACTCCGGAAGCAGGCCCTGCTCCACATCGGTCCCGAGCAGGTTGCAGAGAATCCTGCGGAAATATTCGTGGCGCGGGTACGACAGGAAACTGCGCGAGTCGGTGAGCATTCCCACGAAACGGCTCAGAAGCCCGAGGTTCGACAGTGAGTTCATCTGCGCCTCCATGCCTGTCTTCTGGTCGAGGAACCACCATCCGGAGCCGAACTGTATCTTGCCCGCGGTGCAGCCGTCCTGGAAGTTACCCAGCATGGTGGCTATCATATCGTTGTCTTTAGGATTGAGGTTGTAGAGAATGGTCTTGGCCAACTTGTCCTCGGTGTCGAGCCTGTCGAGGAACCGCGACATGGCGCGGGCGGTATTGAAATCGCCTATAGAGTCGTACCCCGTATCGGGACCCAACCGGCGGAACATCCGAGTGTTGTTGTTGCGCATCGCCCCGTAGTGGAACTGCTGGGTCCAGCCCTTCTCCCAATCCATAATCGCACCCTCGACGAGCATGGCCGATTTGAATTTGAGTATCTCCTCGCCGGTCAGCTGCCGACCTCCGTACACCTTGTCGAAAATGGCGTCTATTTCGGCCTGAGTGTAATCCTCGGCGTAAATCTCCTCTATACCGTGGTCGGAGAGCTTACATCCCGCCTCGGCAAAGAAGTCGTGCCGCCTGCGCAGGGCCGTGATAAGGTCGGCGAAGTTGCTTATCGACACGCCCGACACCTCGGAGAGCTTCTCTACGTACGCCCTGTATGCGGCCGGGTCCTCCACGGCCATAGCCTTGTCCGGGCGCCACGTGGGCAGAACCTTGATTTTGAACCCTTCGTTTTTGAGCGAGATATGGTGTTCGAGGCTGTCCACCGGGTCATCCGTGGTGCAGACCGCCTCCACTTTGTAGTGCTTCATCAGCCCGCGCGCCGAGAACTCCGGAGTGCGCAGTTTGGCCGTACACTCGTCGAATATCTCGCGGGCAGTCTCCGGCTTGAGGATTTTCTTCACTCCGAAAGCGGTCCACAGCTCGAGATGGGTCCAGTGGTAGAGCGGGTTACGCATAGTATAGGGCACCGTTTCGGCCCATTTTTCGAACTTTTCCCAGTCGCTGGTATCCTTGCCCGTGATGTACTTCTCGTCGATACCGTTGGTACGCATAGCGCGCCATTTGTAGTGGTCGCCCGCAAGCCATATCTCTCCCAGATTGTCGAAGCGGTAATCTTCGGCTATCAGCTTCGGGTCGAGGTGGCAATGGTAGTCTATAATCGGCAGGCCTTTGGCGTGCTTGTGGTAAAGGTCGGCCGCAGTATCGTTCTGCAGCACGAAATTCTTATCAATAAATCGGCTCATATCTTTTGGTTTTTGTAATTTCCGGTCCATACCGACGGGCCGTAGGACCCGTCTACAAATTTATGACAGACTCCCCTTTGTCGGGATGTAAAAACCGTCGTAAAACATGTAATATCGTCCGCCGGGGCAGTTGTAAATATGCAGGAACGGAAGCCGGGGAAAGATCCGCACGGCTTCCGTACCTGTAAGGTATATGTCTACCGCCGGGTCTATTCGACGGTAATTATTTCGTATTTCGGCACCAGCGACTTCATTATCACCCAGCCGATAAGGTAAGCCACGGCACAGATGGAGAATATTATCATGTAGCCCGACTCGATACCCTGAAAACCGAACAGCTTCATATCGGTCCTCTCGGCGAAGTCGAACAACCTGCCCGAGCCGAAGTTAATCAGCATCGACCCGATACCCCCGGCCATACCGCCGATACCCGTAATGGTGGCGATTGCCGATTTGGGGAACATGTCGCCCACCGTGGAGAAGATATTGGCCGACCACGCCTGATGCGCCGCACCGGCGATACCCACGATAATTACCGGTATCCAGTAAGTGTAGTAACCCAACGGCTGTGCCAGCAGCGCCAGCAGCGGGAAGAAAGCGAATATCAGCATAGCCCTCATACGGCCCGCGTAGGGGTTCATCCCCTTCTTCTCGACGAAGTAGGACGGCAGCCACCCGCCGATAATCGACAGCAGGGTTATAGCGTAAAGCACGAAGATGGCTATCTGCGCCTTGGGGTCGGACGACGGCATACCGTAAACCTGACTCAGATACGCCGGCATCCAGAACAGGAAGAACCACCACACCCCGTCGGTCATGAATTTACCCACGGCGAATGCCCATGTCTGACGGAACCTGAAACACTGCGCGAAGGTGAGTTTCTTCTCCTCCTTCTTCTCGGCCGGGACCTCTTCGTGCTCCACCTCCTTGTCCTTCTCCACGTCCTGAAGGATATACTCCAGCTCGGCCTTGTTCACGCGAGGGTGTACTTCGGGTTTCTTGTATACGAACACCCAGAATCCCATCCAGACGAAACCGAGGGCACCTATAATAAGGAACGACATCTCCCAGCCGAAATGCTTGGCGATAACCGGAATGGTAATCGGGGCCACAAGGGCGCCCACCGTCGCACCGGTGTTAAAGATACTGGTGGCGTAGGCGCGGTCCTTCTTTGGAAAATACTCGGCCGTAGCCTTGATGGCGGCCGGGAAGTTACCGGCCTCACCGAGAGCGAGGACAAGCCGGGCGATAATGAACATCGTAACGCTGACGCTGATAATGGTAGCCACGGTCTTCGCGTCGCTCACCGCGGCGAGCGCGGCCGCGTTGTCGATACCGACCCACCACTCGGTGGCTATACCGCAGAGCGCATGCAGACACGCACCCACCGACCATACGCCGATAGCCCAGAGGAAACCCTTCTTGGTGTCGAGTTTGTCCACGAATCGTCCTGCGAACAGCATACTTACAGCGTAGAACAGAGAGAACAGCGAAGTGATAAGCCCGTAATGGGTGTTTGTCCAGTGGAACTCGGGGGCAATGAAGTCAACCCACGTCAACGACAGCACCTGACGGTCCATGTAGTTGATGGTCGTGGCGAAGAACAGCATCATGCAAATTACCCACCGGTAATTGGTCATCTTTGTTGTCGTTGCCTGATTCATTTAAGTTGTATTGGTTAAGGTTTAGTTCCTGAGTTTTGCGATAGTGGAGAGCACCTCGGCGCACAGGCGGGTTATTTCGCCCCAGTTACCGGCTGCAATTGTCTCTTTCGGGAACAGGTTGCTGCCCATGCCCACGCACGACACGCCTGCCTTGAACCAGCCGGTAAGGTTTTCGGCCGTGGGTTCCACCCCGCCGGTCACCATGATGTTCGACCAGGGCATCGGAGCCTTTATGTTCTTTACGAACGACGGCCCGCCGACGTTGCCCGCCGGGAATATCTTCACCACCACCGAACCGAGCTCCTGCGCCTGCCCCACTTCCGAGGGGGTGGCACAGCCAGGCACGTAGGGCACCAGCCTGCGGTTGCAGACCTTAGCGATATCCGGGTTAAGCAGCGGACCCACTACGAAGTTGGCTCCGTTCTGTATGTAGAGCGACGCCGTACCGGCATCCACCACCGAACCGATACCCAGTATCATTTCCGGGCACTCTTTCGCTGCGTATTTTACCAGCTCGTTGAATACCTCCTGTGCGAAGTCTCCCCGGTTGGTGAACTCGAAAACGCGTACCCCGCCGTCGTAGCAGGCCTTGAGCACGTTCTTTGCGATACCCGCGTCTGCATGGTAGAAAACCGGCACCATACCGGTCCGGTCCATAGCGGATATCACCTCTATACTTCTGAATTTTGCCATTTCTTTACTGTGTCTTAAAAAATGCCCTGCCGGGGGTGGGTTCCCTGTTCAACCTCCCCGGCACGGCGGGCGGATATGTTTAATACTGTCTTTTCTTTCGACGCATTACGGTCGCAATAGTGTAACCCAATTAACCGGGACGGCCACCTCCGGGCGACCAAAGCCGCCGAATAACCTGCAAGTACCTGCCGTGCCGAGTTCCGAACTCGGTTTCAGGCCCTTGTGCCTCCGGGTTACAATACTGAGGTCCGTTTTCCGGCGGCCCGGTCATCGGGGTTCCGAACCGGAACTTCCGGTGTCACCGGGCTTTCAAGGACCTTAGTACCGAAGATCGGGTTCCATGGGTTACCGGTTTTTCAAGGTACGTCGGGCCGGGTTTCTGTTTTAGGCACAGGTACACACCTTATATATAAGGTAGTCCCCATTCGTCCCTATTACGACATTCATTCTCAACCGGCGGCCTGCAATATACAGGAATTTTGGCCGTAAACAAAAATCGTCCTGTCTTTTGCCCGGTTCCCCGGGACCGGGACAATCCGGCCTTGCGGTTACGTTCCCGGTCCCTACGGGACGCTCCCGGGGTTAGCGGCCTTCTTACGGTTGTTTACCGATATAGGCGAGGATACCGCCGTCCACGTAGAGCACATGACCGTTCACGAAGTCCGAGGCCGCCGAAGCGAGGAATACCGCGGGACCTTCGAGGTCCTCGGTCGTTCCCCAACGGGCTGCGGGCGTCTTGGCAATGATAAACGAGTTGAACGGGTGACCCGGTTCGCGAAGCGGCGCGGTCTGCGGCGTGGCGATATAGCCCGGGCCGATACCGTTACACTGGATGTTGTACTCGCCGTATTCCGATGCGATATTACGGGTGAGCATCTTCAAACCGCCCTTGGCAGCGGCGTAGGCCGATACGGTCTCGCGCCCCAGCTCGCTCATCATCGAGCAGATATTGATAATCTTACCGCCCCCCTTCTTAATCATCGAGGGAATAACGGCCTTGGCCACGATAAACGGGGCATTGAGGTCCACGTCGATAACCTGACGGAACTCCGCCGCGGTCATCTCAATCATCGGGATTCTCTTTATTATACCCGCATTGTTTACCAGAATGTCGATAACGCCCACCTCCTGTTCGATGGCGGCGACCATGCCGTTCACCTGCTCTTCGCTGGTTACGTCGCAAACGTAACCTTTGGCCTCGATTCCGGCCTCTTTGTAGGCGGACACGCCCTTTTCGACCAGCTCGGGGTTGATATCGTTAAAAGTTATTCTGGCACCGGCCTTCGCGAGCGCCGAAGCGATTGCGAAACCTATACCGTAAGACGCGCCTGTTACCAGCGCAACCTTGCCCTCGAGGCAAAATTTGTTTTCCATATTATTGTCTGTTTATTATTTACATTTAATTTGATGTACTCCTGTCGCCATCCTGAGCTTCTGCGAAGGATCTTCCCATTAATTATGCTCAGTAAAATCTCCAGCGGCAGATTCTTCACTCCGCTCCGCGCCGGTCAGAATGACATTTGTCAATTCTTCACCTCGCTCCGGTCAGAATGACATCGACCACAAAGTACGCCCCTTACCGGCTCACCCTGCCCGAGCCGTCGCCCTTCATCAGGTTCTCCACCTCGGGAACGGTAACCAGGTTGAAGTCGCCGTATACGGTATGCTTCAGGCACGATGCGGCGACGGCAAATTCCAGCGCCTTCTGGTCGTCTTCCGTGTAGGTCAGCAGGCCGTAGATAAGGCCGCCCATAAACGAGTCGCCCCCGCCCACGCGGTCCACGATATGGGTGATATCGTACCGCTTCGACTGGTAGAGTTTACCGTCCGCGTAGAGACATCCGCCCCAGGTGTTGTGGTTGGCGTTTATCGAACCGCGCAGAGTAATAATGACCTTTTTGGCCCTCGGGAAGCGCTCCATTAGCTGTTTGCAAACACTTTCGAACTCGGCGGCGTTCACCTCGCCGTGGGTTTCGGTTACGTCGAAGCCTTCGGGCTTGATACCGAACACCTTCTCGGCGTCCTCCTCGTTGCCGAGTATCACGTCGCACCCTTCCACCAGCGCGGGCATAACTTCCGACGCGGTCTTGCCGTATTTCCAGAGGTTCTTGCGGTAGTTTAGGTCGCACGATACGGTAACTCCTAGTTCGTTGGCCACCTTGATGGCTTCGAGGCACGCGTCCGCCGCGCCCTGCGAGAGGGCCGGGGTTATACCTGTCCAGTGGAACCAACCGGCATCTTTCAATACTTCATGCCAGTCTATCATACCCGGTTCGATTTCGGCGATAGACGAACCCGCACGGTCGTACACCACCTTCGAAGCACGAGCCACGGCGCCCGTTTCGAGGAAGTAGATACCGAGGCGGTTTCCGCCGCGGACCATTTTATCAACATCCACGTTGTATTTTCGCAGTTCCGAGATACACCACTCGGCGATATCGTTCTTCGGCAGGCGGCTCACGAACTCCACCGGGATGCCGTAATTGGCGAGCGACACGGCCACGTTGGCCTCGCCACCGCCGAAAGTGGAGTTGAGCTGCGTACACTGTATAAACCTTTTGTACTCGGGTGCCGCAAGGCGGAGCATTATCTCCCCGAACGTTACTACTTTCTTCATTTCTTACTGATTAAGGGGTGTTTATTGAACGGTTACTTTAAGCGGATTGGCAAGGGCAGCCGATACGTTTTCCAGATAGGTCCGGAACGAATCTACCGACGGGAAGCCCCATTTCTCCCAACCGAAGCCTGCATAATAGGTCACCGGGGTGCCCGGTGTGTACTCTTTAACCGCAAGGATATGGTGGTAGTCGCCCGGCTGTTTCTGCCCGGCGGGAACGGTGTAGGTATCGACGGCCGTCTCTCTCATTCCGGGCATCACCACGCCCAGCCATACGTTGCGAGACTGGCGGGTGGGCGGTTCGAGGTACATTATATAGTCGTCGCCGGTAATGTACTCGTCCGCCAGGTCCCTCATCGGGAAACCCGCAACTACGTCGGTCGGCTCCGTCAGGCCGTACTCCACCGTAATCCGGTTCATCTGCGAACCGGCGTCTATCGAAACGGTCCTCTTTTCGGAAACGGCGTTACCGTTCACGTCCAGGTCGTCATATACGAGGGTAAAGGTTGTGCGAAGCGGTCCGTTTTCGAACACCTCGTAATCTACGAAGTTCTTGTTCTTCACCATCACTCCGTCCACGTAGAGGGCCGGAAAACCGGCTCCCAGGGTCGGGCCTACCGAGTAGTCGTCCATCCCTTCGCCGTGGTCGTCGTGGTACTTCTTCACTCCGGCAAACTCGTCGGCATACCACTCGTCCACGACGAGTTTCGAGGTCCGCTTATACCATGCGTCCACACCGGTGCTAGGGCCGTCCTTGGCGATAAGTGCCGGGCCGTAGGCACGGAAAGCCACCCGGTCGTTCTCCCACACGAAGTCGTCGAGGCGCTCGGGCACGAAGCGGCCGTAAGTCCGGGCTTCGTAATCATGCGCATCGCCCGCAGTCACGGTATACCGGGCCGAGGCGTTTGCGTCCAGACCCGACTGGAATACCAGCTTCCCATCGTAAGTGAGCTGCGAGGGAACCAGGTGGCCCTCGTCGTTCGTAACTACGTAAGCCTGACCCTCGGCGAGGGCCACTTTAGCAAGCTGCGACTGCGGCACTTCGACCAGCTCCTCCGAGCGGTCGAAATCCGACGGGTTCTCAACCGTTACTGTAACGGACTTCTCGTCCGTCGAGCATCTGAAGACCATCAGGGCCGCGGCGGCCGCGGCAAATAATATTTTATTCTTCATAATCTTATGGTTTAGGTGATTACCTTAATTTGTCTGCGGTGAAGGTATCCATATCGTCATAGTCGAGATTCTCGCCGCACATCGCCCAGATAAATGTGTAGTTGCTCGTACCGGCGGCGGAGTGGATGGACCACGACGGCGAAATCACGGCCTGCTCGTTACCCATAAAGATATGGCGCGTCTCCTGCGGCTCGCCCATAAAGTGGCATACGGCCTGCTGTTCGGGAATTTTGAAATAGAAATAGGCCTCCATCCTGCGCGAGTGGGTGTGCGGCGGCATGGTGTTCCACACACTGCCCACCTTGATTTCGGTGAGCCCCATCTGCAGCTGGCAGCAGGGAACTATCTCGCTGAGTATTATCTGGTTCAGCAGGCGTTCGTTGCTGGTGGCCGGGGAACCGAGGTCTCTCGTGCGGTGCATTTCTGCCGTTATCTGCGCAGTCGGGTAAGCCTTGTGGGCGGGAGCCGACGCGAAATAGAACTTGGCCGGAGCCGAGGCGCTGTCGCTTTTGAACACCACGTCCTTAGCTCCGCGGCCCACATACACAGCGTCCTTGTACGCCAGTATGTACTCCGTGCCGTCCACCGTCACGGTGCCGCTGTTCTCGATGCAGATAATGCCCAGTTCCCGGCGCTCGCAGAAGTACTCCGAGCGGATAAGGTCGACCGTTTCGAGTTTGAGCGCTTCCTTTACCGGCAGGGCGCCGCCTATAATAAGGCGGTCGTTGTGGGTGTAGGTCATAAGCACGCTGTCCGGCTCAAACAGCTTCTCAACAAGGAACTCCTTGCGCAACTGCGCGGTGTCGTAATGTTTTACGTCGTTCGGGTGCGTACCCCAACGTTCTTCAATCGTAGTTTTCATTTCGGTATGTTTTATCGGTTATTTCTACAAACTTAGTCGGGCGCCCACCTCCCGGAAGACGCCGGAGCGTCAGAAACTCAGGTAGTAAGGCGCGTTATCCTTAATCAGTATATCCAGCGGCATCAGGTTTTCCTTCCCGGGCGCGCGGCCGTACAGCAGGTACTCTCCTATCGCCTTGAGGGCGTAATACCCCTGAAGTTCGGGCCTTTGGGACACGAGGCTATCCACCTTTCCCTCGGTCAGCGCCCGTACGTTCGCCGGGATGGCTTCGAACCCGACCAGCTTAACCTGCGCCTTGACGTCCTCGGCTATCCGGTCCATTATCTCGATAAGCTGGTAAATGCGTGAATTGAGCACTATCCCGCCCGTCCTGCCTCCCCGCGTCCGCAGATAGTTGTGCATGGTGCGGGTGCTCAGCTCGGGCTTGTCGGGGTCCAGCTCGAGGTGGTCTATATCGCCCTTATAGCCCGCCTCGCTAAGCTGCCCTGTGAAGCCGTCCAACCGCGTCTGCATCTGGAGCGAGATATCCTTGCGGGCGAACTTGATATGCGCCACGAAAACACGGTCGGGCAGCCCGGTATCGTTAACCAGTAGTTTGGCGGCCATCCTTCCGCTTACAAGCGAGTCCCCGCCGAAGTAGGTGAGGTTGCCGCATCCCTCGATGCCTGAGTCGATATAGACGTAAGGTATTCCGGCGGAGTCCAGCTCGCCCGAAAACTCCACCACTCTGGGTAGGAAATGGGTTGCCATCAGCACACCCGAAGTCCCCTCGCCACGGGCGGCCTCGGCCGCCGCGTCGAACGACGCGGGGTCGTACTGGTCGAAGCGGGAAAACAGGACCTTGAGGCCGTAATTTTTCAGCTCGGCCGCCACCCTCTCCATACCCCTGTAAACCAACTCCCAATAACTACCCTCGGGGTACGACGGAACTATGACGGCGATGGTGAAATCTTTTCTCGAAGCCAGCGAACGCGCCGCCATATTGGGCTCGTACCCGAACTGCTCGAGGACGGCCTCCACTTTCTTCTTCTTGTCCTCCGACACTCGGCCCCTCTCGTGGATAACCCTGTCGACAGTTCCTGCCGACACGCCTGCAAGGCGCGCTATATCGATTATCCTTATTTTTTCCCCTTCCGTATTGCTCATTCCGGGTGTCAAATTGTAATTTCAGGTTTTCACCGTCGCACCTACCCCATTGTCCACCGGAAAAGCCGGATAAAAGTGTGTGCGCACACACGGTCTGTGCAAAGTTAAAATATTTTATTTAAGATGCAATGTGTGCGCACACATTTTATTTTCATATTCCGTAAAAAATTCGGGGATATTTTTCCGAGCTCTTCGGAACGGGTCTTTTTCCCGAATCTTCGGATTGTTATTTATAAACATGTTTACACTAAGAGTACGTCTGCAAAGCAGACGGGCGGCCCGCCGGGCGCGGGGTGGCGGGCTTTAAACAAACAGGGCCGCTAAACGCGGCCCTGTTAAGGAAGATTTAATTTCTTTCGAAATCATTTAGTATCCTATTCGGGAGTATAAGTGAACCAATCGAGTTTCCCCGTATAATTACCTACAATATCAGTTCCATCTGCCAGTTTACCGTCGATCTCTATCGTATAAGTTTCACCGCTGACCGATATCGTAACGGTAGTGCCGTCGGCAATATCTACATAAATTTCTTCCAACCCGTGTCCATATCTATCGACGTAAGCATCCGAAATAAAACCTTTGGAATAATCGCCTTTTTTAACGGTATAGGTTCCTGCCGCAAGGGTTTCACTACCGTTCGCCTGATGCATCTCCAATTCTATCTGCAATCCGTCAGAAACCAGGTAGACATCGAAAGTGGTTGCATCGTCATTATATTCGTTACCGTAATACTCCTGTCCGCCGCCTAAAAGGGTATATACCTGACCCAATGCGAGAACCTTGTTTGTGCCGGGATGGTTGGGGTTTTTCGAAGCGCCGCCTTCGTCATCGTCGTCGTCGCTGCAGGCGGCCAGCGATACGGCGCAGAGGACCATCGCAATCATCGTGAGGGCTTTAAGGGCTTTCTTGGCAAAATTAGTTGCAGGGTTGTTCGTTGAAATCTTCATCTGTTTTTAATTAGTGTGAATATCGGGGTTAAACTGTCGCGGTAGCCACCCGACGGGCGGAAGCAACGGCATACAAATATACCATTAATAATCCCTCCGGGGACATTTTCCCATACAATTAACTCAAGCGAATGTGTGGTCTGGCCGGACAATACTATAACAATCAATGTGATAAGCCCGTAATTTTTATATGCGGAGCCTGCCCATTCCCTTCCGGGGCCGGCGGCAGTCAGGGTGCGGGCGGACTCTTTTCGCTCTTCCGGAAGCTGTACGGTGCCGCTGTGCGACTCATATATCGCTGATACGGAAGACGAGCAGGCTGGTCTCCTTGTCGATTCGGTTATAGAGCCGCTCCTCCTCGCGGCGTACTTCGGCGGGGTATACCTCTCCGCCGCCGTCGCCTGCGTCCCTAAGCAGGGCGGCATGGCGGGCAAGCAACGACCGGATACTTTCTATCTCATCGGTAAATGTCGTGTCCAGGTCGAGGTATTCGATAAGCGTCACGATGGTGGAAAACCTGTTGGATGCGACATCGAGCGAGTTGAGCAATATAAGGCGGTCCTTCTCCGTGGCGCCCCCCTGCTGGACGGAGAGGTTTATGGTCCGGTAAAGCTGCTGGAGGTCCTCGATGCGGTGTTCGAGAAGCTCCTTTTTGTCCTGCCGCACCTCCATCTGCCGGTCGAACACCCCGGGAATGTATATGGCAAGAAATATCGTAATGACAAGCGTAGCCAGATCGATAATGTTTATCGACTCTATCATCGGGATATTATAATAGTGCCGGATAGCGATACCCGCCGCAATTCCCAGCAACAGGATTGTCAGGTAGAGAAGGTATTTGAGGAATCTGTCTTTTTTCTGTGTGGGGGTAAGTTTAGCCATGCCCGGGAAGTTAATTCGTTACGTCCCGGTAAGGTGCAAATAGGGTGCCCGTAAATTCGCGAGCTGAGAAAACAATAAGGGCCGCAAGAACTTGCGGCCCTTCCGTTCTGACGTGGCAACGATTAGTATATTTCCCCCCAAACCCAGACTATTCCTGATGGGGTGGTAGTGGTACGCGTAAATTCCCAGTTATCTTCATCTATCTCTTTTTCGATATTGTAAAGGCGATTCCATCCTTTCTTAAAATCGATGTCGTAGACATAAGTTTCAATATAGTCTTCATACCCGTATTTCACGGTTCCCGTTACCTTACAATCGGCATCCGAATAGATGTTATAACCCCAGACGCCGTCCTTTCCGTTCCATATGCGGCCGAAAATAATATCCTCAAGGTAATCTCCCTCCCCGTCGTAGACCTCCAGGTCCACACGTGCGAACTTCGCATTGCTGCTGACCGTAAGCTCTTCATCGTCGAATTCTTCTTTTACAGGGGAAAGGTAAGACGAAGAAACCGTTTCCGGCAATTCTATGGTGAAGCCGTACTCCCACGGTGCGGTAGCCAATTCAATATCAAGGGCTACGCCAGAATATAAAACGGCCTTTACCGTTTTTATATCCGTATCCATGGGCACACCTTTTATGTCCGCTCCTTTAACTTCGATTTTACGTATAGAGTCGGTGCCGTTTTGTTTTTCACCTTCGTCATCGTCGTCGCTGCATGCTACGAACGAAACGGCGCAGAGGACCATCGCGGTCATCGTCAGGGATTTAAGGGCTTTCTTTGCGAAATTAGTTGCAGGGTTGTTCGTTGAAATCTTCATCTGTTTTTAATTAGTGTGAATATCGGGGTTAAAACTGTCGAGGTCACCACCCGACGGGTTGAAGCAACGGCATACAAATATACCACATAAATATAAATGCCCAGTCTCGCCCCGTTTTGTCCGGTTATAATTACGGCAAGGCTTACCCACGCGATGGTACTCCGACAGTCAGAAGATTAAATATTAACGGGGGTCCGGCTGCCGGGCGGGTTTCAGCGTACCTGCGGGGACTTCTCGTTTTTCCGGAATCGGTAGGCGAGCGGAGACTGACCCGTATAGCGCTTGAAGAAGCGGCCGAAATAGGACTGGTCGGGGAAACGCATCCGCTCGGCTATTTTCTGCACCGGTTCGTTCGTGGTCTCCAGCATTATCTTTATTTCGAGCACCGTTTGCAGGTCGATTAACTTTTTGGCCGACAGATTGTTGGCCGTGTGGATACAGACGAACGAGAGGTAACGCGGACTGATAAACAGTTTCTGCGCGTAAAATTCCACATCCCGGCACTCCCGGCAGTGCATTTTTACAAGGACCATAAATTTACGGAATATTTCTTCCTGACGCTTGGTCCTGACGGCCTGTTTACCGAAAAAACGTTTCATCTTGTCGTGGCTCTTCCAGAAAAGGCACTGCATCAGGTTGAGTACCATCCGGGCATTGAACCCGTTGCCGGAGTCTTCCACTACGGACGAGGTAAGGGTGGCCCATTTATCGACGAATGCGAGACTGTCCGCGTCCAGTTTAACCACTGGATGCTCCTTTATAAAATGGAAAAAATCCGCTTCGAGTTTGAAGGTCGCCTCCTGAAAAAGGCTGTCCGAAAGGTAGACATACCTTACCCTGAAATCGTCCGTCGACCCCTCGAGCGAAAGAATGGACCCCGGCAGCAGGAACATGCCGTGTCCCGCCGATATGGTATATTTCAGAATATCGACGCTCAGTACGGCCTCCCCGACGTCGCAAACCATAATCAGCCCCCCGGGTATTTTCGAGGGCCGGCTGCCGAGGAAAGCCAGTCCGGTCTCCCCCATCGAGAACGGTTCGGCGAACACTGCCGTTACATCCTTTCTTACAACCATCCTGTAAAATTATATCCGATTTTCACCCCAAAAGTAGGGGAATATGGAGATTTTTCAAGCCTATAAGCCGAAAATGAACAATTAAAGTGCATTTCTGAAAATGAACAAAAGCGCATCTTCGGGTAATTTTGCCGCATCGAAATTAAATAAGTGAGGTAACATTATGAGATTGAAAAGAAGCGTAACATCGGTTTTATTGACCTACATCGCACTTGCGGCCGGATGTGCCGACGGACCGGCGCCCGGCCCCGCCGGCACATACCGGGTAATGGAGGTCGGCCTGTCGGATATCGAACTCGAAACCGCCTATCCGGCCAACATAGCCGGACGGCAGGATATCGACATCTACCCCAAAATAAGCGGGTTCATTGAACGGGTGTGCGTCCGTGAAGGCGAGACCGTCCGCAAGGGGCAGACCCTGTTTATAATAGAGCAGGTTCAGCACCAGGCGGCCCTGCAAACGGCCGAGGCCAACGTGGCCGCAGCGAAGGCGGCCGTGGCGACCGCGCAGTTGGTTTACGACAGTAAAAAGGAGCTTTTCGATAACGATGTCGTCTCGCAGTTCGACCTATCGACAGCCGCGAATCAGTTGCTGACGGCTCAGGCCCAGCTGGCGCAGGCCGAGGCTCAGGAGGTGGACGCGAGGAACAACCTCTCCTATACCCTTGTCGCCAGCCCCGCCAACGGTATCGTGGGCACGATTCCCTACCGTGAGGGAACACTGGTAAGCGCTTCGATGCCCCGCCCGCTTACCACCGTGTCGGACAATTCGCAGATGTACGTCTATTTCTCGATGCCCGAGAGTCAGTTGCTCCGATTGATTCGACAGTGGGGAAGCACCGCGGCGGCACTCCAGGATATGCCGGAAGTGGCCCTTACGCTCAACGACGGCTCGCTCTACCCTGCCCCCGGCCGTATAGAGACTATTAGCGGGGTAATCGACTCTTCGACCGGGGCGGTCTCCATGCGGGCCGAGTTCCCCAATGCGGAAGGATTGCTGCGCAGCGGCGGTTCGGGTAACGTCGTTATTCCGTCCGCATTCAGGGAGGTTGTGATGATACCGCAAAGCGCGACTTTCGAGATACAGGATAAGATATACGCCTTCCGGGTTGTGGACGGTATCGCCCGCCAGACACTCATAAACGTTGCAAACGTCGACGACGGTACCAATTATATCGTAGAATCCGGTATCGCGGCCGGTGATGTTATAGTGACCGAAGGCGTGGGTATGCTCCGTGACGGCACGGAAATAGGCGCCGGGAGCGGAACCGGACAATCGTCCGGTCCGGCAGACGGTGAGACCCATGCGGTCGCGGACGGCATCACTCCGGAGAGCCGGACAGAGTCCGCTGCGGACACAGCCGACCTGAACCATACCGGAGGCGTCTTATCGGATTGCGGAACAGCGGGAGAATCCGGCAACTATACGAACAGCGAATATCATACAACGGCACACGCTGTCGCTCGGTGCAGCCCGGCGACGGACAAAACCGCCATGCTTCCGGAAAACCGTATTGTAACGGACCTTTTACGGGTCGGCCCGCCCGAAGGTCCGACCGGCTCCGGGACCGGATACCCTCTGACAGAAACATTCGTGGCCGTGAAAATCCCGGGCACGACGTACCCTGCCGCGCCGTGCGGCCAAATAATCGCGAAAGGATAAGCCATGAATCTTAAATTCTTTATAGACAGGCCGATATTTTCGGCCGTGATATCTATTGTCATAGTGTTCCTGGGGGCAATCTCGATATTCGTACTGCCCGTGGAGCAGTATCCCGATATCGCGCCGCCCACCATAATCGTTTCGGCGACCTATCCCGGTGCGAGCGCATCCACCCTTCAGAATGCCGTAACCGCCCCGCTCGAAGAGGCTATCAACGGTGTGGAGAACATGACCTACATGACCTCCACGGCCACCAACACGGGCAACCTTACCATTATGGTCTACTTCAAACAGGGCACCGACCCCGATATGGCCGCTGTGAACGTGCAGAACCGGGTCGCCACGGCAACCGGCTCGCTGCCGGCAGAGGTGACACAGATAGGGGTGTCGACTTTCAAGCGGCAGAACAGCATACTTAAAATTTTCTCGCTATACAGCCCCGACGGGACCTACGACAAGTCGTTCCTGAGCAACTACATCAAAATCAATATCGAACCGCAGGTAATGCGTATAGCGGGCGTGGGCGAAATGCGTACCCTCGGGTCGGATTACAGTATGCGTATCTGGATGAAGCCGGACGTAATGGCCTCCTACGGACTGGTACCCTCCGACGTGACGGCCGCCCTGGCTGAGCAGAATATCGAATCGGCCACGGGAGCGTTCGGCGAGAACGCCGCCCAGACCTACCAGTACAGCATGATTTACCGCGGCAGGCTCTCTACCGAGGCCGAGTTCGGGGAGATGGTTATCCGCGCCCTTCCCGACGGCGAGATACTCCGGCTCAGGGATATCGCCGATATCGAGTTCGGCGAGAGCTCTTACGCCTTCGACAGCGGTACCGACGGCAGTCCGGGTGTGGCCTGTATGGTTTTCCAGACCGCGGGTACCAACGCCACGGCCGTTATCGCCGAGATAGACGCCCTTCTGGAAGAGGCCGCGCAGGACTTCCCGCCGGGTGTCGAGATGGTGACCATGATGGACGCGAACGACTTCCTGTTCGCCTCGTTCCGGGAGGTTATAAAATCCCTTATCCTTGCCGTGATACTGGTGATAGTGGTGGTGTACGTGTTCCTTCAGGATATCAGGGCCACCGTTATCCCGACGCTGTCGATTGTGGTATCGCTCGTGGGAACGTTCGCCTTTATGGCCGTTGCGGGGTTCAGCATAAATCTGTTGACCCTATTCGCGCTGGTGCTGGCTATCGGTACGGTGGTGGACAACGCCATCATCGTGGTGGAGGCGGTGCAGGCCCGTTTCGAAGTGGGCTACATTTCGTCTTACATGGCGACCCACGACGCCATGAAGGGCATCACGCCAGCCATCGTTTCGTCTACCGTAGTGTTTATGGCCGTGTTTATCCCGGTGGCTATGATGGGGGGCACCTCGGGTAAGTTCTACACCCAGTTCGGGATTACGATGGCCGTGGCCGTGGGGCTGTCGGCGCTCAACGCCCTGACCCTCTCGCCCGCCCTCTGCGCCCTGCTTATGAAACCTTATATCACGGAGGACGGCACCGGGAAAAACAACTTCACCGCGCGGTTCCGCAAGGCCTTCAACACCTCGTTTCAGGCGCTGGTTCAGAGGTACCGGCATGCTGTGCTGGTGTTTATCAAACGCCCGTGGCTGACGTGGGCCACCGTTGCGGCTTGTATCGCCCTGCTGGTAGTGCTGATGAACAGCACAAAGACGGGGCTCGTCCCCAACGAGGACCAGGGGGTTATCTTTGTGGACGTGACCGCCCCCGCGGGCAGTTCTCTACACAATACCACCCGGATTATCGACATGCTCGAAGAGCGTCTGGCCTCGATTCCACAGGTGGAACACTACACCAAGACCTCCGGCTACGCGATGACCTCCGGGCAGGGAACTTCGTACGGCTCGTTTACCCTGCGGCTCAAACCGTGGAACCAGCGTAAAAACAGCGAGGACTACGTGGACGAGGTTATCAAGGATATCTACGCCCGCACGGCGGATGTCCGGGACGCCACCGTGTTCGCAATCGCTCCCGCCATGATACCGGGTTACGGTACCAGCAACGGTTTCGAACTCAGCGTACAGGACCGCCGCGGCGGAGATATAGCCACCCTCTACCAGCACACGCAGGCCTTCCTCGGCGAACTGAACCGGCGTCCCGAAATATCCGCGGCGTTCTCCTCCTTCAACCCCGGTTACCCCCAGTGGCGGGTGGAGGTGGACGCGGCCAAATGCAAGATAGCCGGTATTTCGCCCGCCGAGGTGCTGAACACCGTTTCGGGTTACTACGGCGGCCAGTACGTTTCGGATATCAACCGCTTCTCGAAGGTCTACTACGTGATGATACAGGCCGACCCCAAATTCAGGCTCGACCCCGAGACGCTGGACCGCATCTACGTCCGCGTGAACGGCGAAATGGCCCCGGCGAGCCAGTTCGTGACCCTGACCAAGATGTACGGCGCGGAGTCGCTCAGCCGCTTCAACATGTATAGTTCCATTACGGTGAACGGAATGGCAGCCGACGGTTACAGCTCGGGCGACGCCATCCGTGCCGTCGCCGAGGTTGCGGCCGAAACTCTGCCGTTCGGTTACAGCTACGAGTTCGGCGGCATCTCGCGCGAGGAGAGCGGGAGCACCAACTCCACCGTGATAATATTCGTAATCTGTACGCTGATGATCTACCTAATACTCAGCGCCATGTACGAGAGCTTCCTCATTCCGCTGGCCGTGATTATCTCGGTACCGTGCGGGTTGATGGGTAGCTTCCTGTTCGCCCGGATTATGGGACTCGAAAACAATATATACCTCCAGACCGGGCTGATTATGCTTATCGGGCTGCTATCCAAAACGGCAATCCTGCTTACCGAGTACGCCTCCGAACGGCGACGCAGCGGGATGGGACTGGCCCAGTCCGCCGTTGCGGCGGCGAAGGCCCGTCTTAGGCCGATACTCATGACAGCCCTTACGATGGTGTTCGGGATGCTCCCGCTCGTCTTCTCGAGCGGTGTGGGCGCAAACGGCAACAGTTCGCTCGGAACGGGCGCCGTGGGCGGGATGGTGGTGGGTACGCTGGCCCTGCTGTTCCTCGTGCCGTCGCTCTTTATAATTTTCCAGTACATAGAGGAGAAATTCAAGCCCGTACAGTTCGAAAAAAGCAGCGACTGGTCGATTCAGGCCGAACTGGAAGACGAAAACAAATACGAGATATAATCCGATGAAAAAGATAATAATACTTTTAGGCGCCGCCCTGCTGGGTTCGTGCGGAATATGGAAACCCTATTCCCGCCCGGACGATCTGCGCACCGGCGACCTTTACGGCCCGGGGGTGGAGACGGCCGACACGGCTTCGATAGCCTATATGAAGTGGTACGAACTGTTTACCGACCCGCTGCTGCAACAACTTATCCGCACGGGACTCGACAACAACGCCGATATCAATCTTGCGCGCCTGTCGGTGGAGCAGGCCCATGCCGCCCTGAAATCGGCCCGGCTCTCGTATGTGCCGTCGTTCTTCTTCAGCCCGGAGGGGGCCGTGAGCAGTTTCGACACTCGTAAGGCCACACAGGTTTACACCATCCCGCTGGCGGTGAGTTGGGAAGCGGACCTGCTGGGTAAGCAAACCAACGCGAAGCGCAGGAGTAAAGCCGCTTACGAGCAGAGCGTCGAGTACCGTAACGCCGTCCGGTCGTGGCTGATGGCCGTAATCGCGGACCATTACTACACCCTGCTTATGCTCGACGAGCAGTACGCCATATCGGCCGAGACTGCAAGGTCATGGGAGCGAAGCGTCGGAACAATGCGCCTCATGAAAGAGGCCGGTATGGTCACCGAGGCCGCCGTGGCGCAGACAGCGGCGAACTATTACTCCATAGAGGCCTCCCTGTACGACCTGAGGGAGAGTATAAACCGACTCGAAAACAGCCTGTCGGTACTGCTATTCGATACGCCCGACAGCATCGCCCGCGGACGGCTCGACGGGCAGTATTTCCCGGAGCGGCTTTCGTACGGGGTGCCCGTACAACTCCTCGCCAACCGCCCCGACGTGCGGAGCGCCGAACTGGCGCTGGTACAGGCCTACTATTCGACCGCCGAAGCACGGGCGGCCCTCTACCCCTCGCTTGTACTGGCCGGCAGCGCGGGATGGACCAACAGCGTGGGTTCGGCAATCGTCAATCCCGGCAAGCTGCTGTTGTCGGCCGCCGCTTCCCTTACACAGCCCATATTCAACCGCAGGCTCAACCGCACCCAGCTCGAAATAGCCCGTGCGGCGCAGGAGCAAGCCGCCATCCAATTTCAGCAAGCTCTGCTCAACGCCGGGGCCGAAGTGAACGGCGCGCTGACGCAGTACCAGACCGCCCGCGACAAGCGGCCTTATATCGAAAACCAGATTACCTCGCTGGAAGATGCCGTGGAAAGCACCAAGCTGCTAATGGCCCACGGCTCCACGACCTACCTCGAAATCCTTACCGCGGAGCAGGCCCTCCTGGGAGCGCGCCTTGCCGACGTGGCCAACACCTACGACCAGATTCAGGGCATAATCAACCTCTACAACGCCCTCGGAGGCGGAGTAGAGTAACACCGTTACCGGATACATACCGGCACACCGTAAACCTTCTTTTTCAATCTTTTTTCCAGGCGGGGACCCTTTACCGGGGGTTCCCGCCACTTATTTCCGGGGGCTATGCGTAACAATTCTTAGCGATAGAAATTTTTTACGTGATATTACAGAATCCGTAATATTTAAGGTATAACTCTCACCCTCGGAGAACCACCGTATTCGGGAATGCACTACTCCTTAGTATGCTATCGATTACACGACTAAAAGACGGCGAACATCACGAGCGGCCGGTGCCGTACCGATACGGTATTAAGATTAGGTAATTTTATGCTCTTTACGCTAAAGGGAAATGTGCGTCTGCTTTGCGGACGTGCGCCCCGCCGGGGGAACGAAGTGGTGGGCCGATAAATGTATGTTAAATGTAATATTAACTAAGATTGTTACAATAGCGGGGACATGACCTCCCGGTGTATGAGAAAACCAGCGGAGAAGATAGTAATACCCATACGGTGAGTGGGACCGATTAAACATCCCCCTTTCCGGCAACGCTGAGCGGATACGGAAAAGTACGTCCGGGTCTGCGGTCGTGTATAACACCCAAGAAGCCGTTCTACCGTTCGGCCTGTATTAATTTGAAATCCTGGCGAATCCCACTGTCTCGATATAAGGGCAGGTTTTAAAATGCGGTATAAAGTTTCGGCGATTAGCCGCGTTTATGCAGGCCGCACTCCTTATGCTCGGGCGACTCCCACCACCAGCGGCCCGCGCGCACGTCCTCGCCCTCCTCCACGGCACGGGTGCAGGGCTGGCAGCCGATGCTCGGGTAACCCTTGTCGTGCATGCGGTTATACGGTACGGCATTCCGGCGGATATATTCCCGGACCCGGTCCTCCGTCCAGTCGATAAGCGGGTTGAGTTTTATCAGCCCGTTGGCCCGGTCGAACTCCACGAGCCGCATATCGCTCCGAGTCACCGACTGCTCCCGGCGAAGGCCGCATATCCAGACATCCAGTCCTTTGAACGCCCTTTGGAGCGGTTCTATCTTACGTACATGGCAGCACCGGCGGCGTTTTTCGACGCTGTCGTAAAAAAGGTTTACCCCCTCTTCGCGCACCATCTCCTGCACCAGCGCGGCGTCCGGGAAGAACACCTCGATACGGGTGCGGTAGCGGTCGTTGGTGCGGTCGATAAGGTGGTAGGCCTCCGGGAAGAGCCTTCCCGTGTCGAGGGTAAAAATACGGGTATCCGGTTTTATACGGCAAACCATATCGGTGAGCACCTGGTCCTCCAGACTCAGGCTCGACGAGAGCGCAATCCGGTCGCCGAACTCCCCGAGGAAGTGCTCCAGCACGGTTTCCGGCTCCGCACCGGAGAACCGTTCGTCGTATATTTTCACAAGTTGCTGTCGGTCCATATTTTTTGTCGTTGCAATCTTTTATTGAAACTATCGGTGGACACCTCTCGTCTCGAGGCTCCTCGGGATGACATAATAATATTGCCATTCTGAACGCGGTGAAGAATCTCCTTAATTGTTAATTCCAAAGGAAGACCAGCGTCGTTCCCCGTCGCCGCCCTGCTAACTAAACGCCCCTGAGAGGTATTTTTTAGTCAGTTCGTGCCGCGGGTCGTTGAACACCTGCTCCGCCGGGCCGGTTTCTACCACTTCGCCCAGATACATAAATATCACGTTGTCGGCGATGCGAAGAGCCTGCCGCAAGGTATGGGTCACCATCACTATCGAGTAGGTGTCCTTCAGTTTGACGAACAGCTCCTCGACGGTCTTGCTCGAAATGGGGTCGAGGGCGCTGGTGGCCTCGTCGGCCAGAATAAACTGCGGCTCCACCGCAAGGCTGCGGGCGAGACACAACCTCTGCTGCTGGCCGATGGAGAGACGTACGGCGGGAGTGTTCAGCCGGTCCTTCACCTCGTCCCACAGCCCGGCGGCCTCAAGGTAGAACTTCACGACCATGCGCAGTTTCTTCCGGTTTCGGATACCGTGAATACGGCACCCGTAGGCAACATTGTCGAAAATCGACATCGGCAGGGGGCACGGTCTCTGCGACACGAGCCCCATCTTGCGGCGTAGCCGCGTGATATCGCCCTGCCCGTTTACGATATCCTCGCCGTTTACCATCACCCGGCCGCTCAGCCGGACCCCTTCCACCGAGTCTATCAGGCGGTTGAAGGTCTTCAGCAGGGTGGACTTACCACACCCCGAGGGGCCTATTATGCAGGTTATCTGCTTGTCGGGTATGGTGACATTTATATTTTTCAGGATATGGTTCTCACCGATATATACGTCCAGTCCTTCGACGGCAATCTCGGTCTGGTTGTCGTCGCGTACGAACTTGTAATCGGGGCGGAACAGCTTCGCTCCCGACGCGGGCGCGGAGCCGAACAACCCGGGCGAGCGCAGTTCGGTGTCGAGCGCGAGGGGCGATAAAAAGTTTTTCATTTTATCTTGTTTTTTGAGAATCGGTTGGTGATAAAACGGCCGCCGAGACTAAGCACGAGCACTATCAGCGTCAGCACCAGCGCGGCGGCGTAAGCCCTCTCCTGCACCTCCCTCACGGGACTGCTCATCTGGAAGAAGACCGCCAGCGGAAGTGTTGCGGCGGGCTGCGAGAGCGACGTAGGAATACTGTCGGTGTATCCGGCGGTGAACATCACCCCGGCCGCGTCGCCTATGGCGCGGCCTACGGATAGTAAAGTGGCGGTTGCGATACCGGGAGCTATCTGCCTGAGCACCACCTTTATGGTTTCGAGCCTCGTAGCGCCCAGCGAGTAGGCCGCTTCGAGTATATCGCGCGGGAACTGGCGGGCCACCTCGTCCATCGACCGGATAAAGATAGGTATAATCAGCAGTGTCACCACGATTATCCCGCCCAGAAGCGAAGTCCTCAGCCCGAAATAGATCATTATCGTAAACCCGAAAGCCCCGTAGACGATGGACGGTATGCCGAACAGCACATCGTAGGCCAGCCGGGCCACGTAACCCAGCTTCGAATTGCGTTTCAGGTAGACGTTCAGGTAGAACACCACGGGGATACTTATAAGCAGGCCCAGCAGTGTGGAGGCACCAACTATGTAGAGCGAGCCCACGATGGCGTTCAGAAAGCCGCCCTCCTTGCCGATATAGAATCCGCCGCCGGGCAGTTTGGTTACCATATCCCAGCTCATGGCGCCCCACCCCTTCTCGACGATGGTCCAGATAATGCTGATAACGAAGGCGAAGACCATCAGCATGGCGGCTATCATAAACACCTTGAAAACCTTCTCTTCTATGAATTTAGCCTTCATTACCTGAACGTTTTTTCGATGCGGTAGAGCACTATCCGCGAGATTAGGTTAAACAGCAGTACCACGGTAAACAGAATAAGCGCGGCGAACATCAGCGCGGCTTCGTAATTGGGAAGCGAGAGCATCTCGCCGTAGTTGTTGGCTATCAGGGCCGGAAGCGGGTAGCAGGCGTCGAACACCGACCCGGGCACCTGTGGCAGGTTGCCGCATACCATCAGCACCGCGATAGTCTCGCCGAAGGCCCTCGAAATTGCCAGCACCACCGCGGCCAGTATCCCCGGGAAGGTCTTCCGGAGCAGGACGAATTTCGAAGTCTGCCACCGGGTGGCCCCGAGCGAGGTACTCGCATCGCGCAGTTCGTCGGGCACCGAGGTGAACAGCTCGATAAACAGACTAACCAGTAAGGGTAAAATCATCACACCCAGCACAATCCCCCCCGCGAGCACCGTATACCCGGCCGAAAACTCCACAAAGTGCGGAGCCAGCCACTCGGAAATAACGGGCACAATTAGCAGGGTACCCCACACGCCGTAAATCACCGACGGCAGCACTGCGAGGATATCCAGGGCCGGAAATACATATTTTCGTACCGCCGGCCGGGCATACTCGGTAAGGTACACGGCCGTGAGCAGCGATATGGGCAGGGCTATCAGGATAGCCAGCCCGGTGACCCACAGCGTCCCCATCAGGAACGGCAGGAAACCGAACTCGTTGCGCAGGGGTTTCCAACTGCTCGAAAAGAGCAGCTCCTTGAGGGAGTGCTCCTCGAAGATGGGGGCCGACTTGAGGTACAGCCCAATCCCCATCACGAAAACCAGCAGCAGGGTGGCGATGGTAAGAAAGAACATCACCCCCCCTGCCGTCTTATCTTTCAGGATGCGTATATTTATCATAGATATTTACCCTGCGGTGTTTCCGGTTCCGGAAAAAAACCTATGCTGCCGGACCGCCCTACCTCCGCGGTCCGTTTCTCGGCCGACCGGACTGTTATATTATTCATCATACTATCCACCGGCTCCTGTCGCCCTTTACGGCTATCTGTTTATACCGAACCTCACGGCATTATGCTCTAAATTATAAGATGCCAGCCCCGCCGATAACAGCATTTTTTAACCTTTATTACTCGTTTGCTCCAAAAGTCTCTCCGTCAGCGAAACCGCCGACTATTTCGGAATCTTCACTGCCTACCACACCCTCTGCTTCTTCTGTGTCGGCCTGAGTTTCCTCCACACCGAGCAGTTTCAGCCCGGCGTCAAGCTTCTCCTGCGACAGACCGATATAGCCTATGGGCACGTTGTACTGCTGGCCTTCGGTAAGTATATACTTTATAAACTCCGCCACGGCTGGCTTCTGCGGCACACCGCCCGATACGAGGAACAGGTCGCGCGCCGGGGGCGACGGGTAAAGGTCCGCCGCGATGGCGGTAATTATTTCGTCCTTGGTAGCATAGAAGTCCTCCTCCGGATCGATACGGCCGTTGCCGTCCACATCTATGGGAAAGACCAATATCCCGGGATTGGGCTGGCGTGTACCCTCGTCGTATGCGTACGACAGGTTGTTAAGGCCGATAGCCAGTCTGTCTTTCTGCACGGCCGAAGCCACCCCGGAGTCGCCGAAGACGCCCGTGCCGCCCAAATCCTCCTGCGTGGTGCCGAGCCACTGCGCCCACGTTTCGGCCGCCCCGCAAGCATCGGAGCGGGTATAGACATGCACCGGAGTATCGTCCGCGGTACCTAGCACGTCTCCCCAAGTTCGGTACTCACCGGTCACCCAGAGTTTTACAGCCGTCTCCCGAGTCAGCCCGCGACGCATAAGCTCCCCGACGAACGGGTTGTCAGCATTAATGGTCGCCACCACGGCGTCCTTCGCCACGGCGAACACCACGGCGCCGTTACCCACCTCCGCGGGCTGCACGTCACGCGATACCATGCCCAGGTCAACCACGTTGGCCAGGGCGTCCATCATGCCCTTACCGGCGCCTCCGGCCGAGATATCTATCCGCACACCCGGGTGCATATTCTGGAACTCCTCGGCCCATTTGACTGCCAGCGGGTAGAGCGCGAACGCCCCCGAGAGCGAAATGTTTCCCGACAGCTCACCATCGGCAAGCTGCCTGCGGCCTCCGCCGCCGCACGAGGTTAACGAGGAAAAAAGGACCACCGAGGCCACCAGGGCCGTAACTGCTTTCATATAATTTCCCATAACATTTGCCTGACATGGGCGGTGATAAACCCGCCCGTACTGTGAGCACCGAAGATAACGGCCGGAAAAACAGCAGGATAAACCTGCAACGCGGCCACTGCAAAATTCCGCTTTTAATAAGGAACGGGCAATACGTATAAAAGCGTAAATTGCCCGTACGGGCCGGACGGAAAGAACCTCAAGGCAGGCCGGGATTAAGGCCGGGTCCGTAAGCATATTCCCGCATCGCCCTACCGGAAAACTACATAATGGACCTTTTTATGAAGCGGCCGGAACCGGACGACTCTCCATATGCAAAATAAAGGTTTCTTTTATGAATACGGGCAGATTTCGTACTATAAAGTGAGACATATTTTATTACTTTAGCCGCACCGAACCGCATAACGACAGTGCCCGTTTCACTTTCCGGACCGTCGTCCGGCGGACCCGGCAATATGTAACTCAAACTTTTATACCGACCGACCGCCGTCCGGATACGGGGAATCTTCGCACGAATCCCCGGGTGGAAACCGAACGCGTAAACGTCCACGGCGTTTGCCGGTCGCAAACCTACAAAACCCAACTATGGCTACAAAGAGAAAGGGGAGTTCTTTCCGTACAATGCAGTCCGAGAGGATGCTCGAATCCATTTTCCTGTTCGTCACAGGCCGGTGCAACGCCAAGTGCGCCATGTGTTTCTACGCGGGCGACATGGACGACAAACTCGGGGAGCTGACCTTCGACGAGATTAAGAAAATCTCCAAAACCGCGGGCAATATCAACAAACTGTGGATTTCGGGCGGCGAGCCGACCCTCAGGGAAGACCTGCCGGAAATCATCGAGATGTTCTACCGCAACAACCATATCAAGGATATCAACTGGCCCACCAACGGCCTGCAGGCCGACCGCGTGGTGGAGTGGGTAAAACGCATCCGCAAGAGCTGCCCGGAGTGCAATGTCTCCATCAGCGTCTCGATGGACGGTTTCACCGACACCCACGACCGGCAGCGCGGCGTGCCGGGTAACTTTTACAAGGCCCTCGACCAGATTAAGAAAATTAACGACAACTTCGGCGATGACGGCTATGTGCTCCAGACCCTCGCCACGGTGATGACCAAATACAACGTGGACCAGATTTCGGACCTGATGTACTGGATATACGGCCGGTTCGACTCCTCGAACCATATAATCGAAGCCGCCCGCGGCGAGACCCGCGAGGAGGGCGTCAAAGTGCTGACCGAGCAGTCTCTCCGCGCCATACAGGACGAGGTGGCCCCGATGTACTCCCTCTATGCCAAACGGATGGCAAAGGGCGTCAGCCCCTTGCGGCGTCCCCTCACCCGGTTCGTATACCAGGGGTTCCTGCGCACGATGTTCAATATCTGCGCGGACAACCTCGAAGGGCCAAAACCGTGGGGAATGGACTGCACGGCGGGCGAGACCACACTGGTAATCGACTACGACGGCCGGTTCCGCGCCTGCGAACTGCGTCCCGAGCTGGGCAACGTGAAGGATTACGGGTGCGACGTGCAGGCCATTATGAACGGCAAGGCCATGAAGGAAGAGATTGAGGCCATCGGCCACGGCCACAAGGCCAACTGCTGGTGTACCCACGGGTGCTGGATATCGGCCTCGCTGGCATACAATCCCAAGGCGATGAAGAAAAAACTGTGGGAGGGTTACCGCGAGACCCGGCGGCTAAACCGCCCCGTAAAGGTAACCGAAGAGGGCCTTCAGGCGCTCGAAGCCAAATATAACGTCGACCGGAGCAAACTGGCGGCGATAGGTGTGATATGAGAATCCTGCTGGTAACCCGCGGTTCGCAGGGCGATATCTACCCGTTCATAGCGCTGGCCCGCGGGCTGGAGGCGGCCGGTCATACGGTGACCTTCAACGCCCCGCAGATGTTCGAGGACCTCGTACGCCGCACGGGCCTTACCTACGTTCCCCAGGAGAAGGAGGACATAGGAGGAATGATGGTAGAGGCGGCCGGGAGCACCCAGAAGACCAAACGGGTTTTAAAATGGATGCGGGCGGCAATCGATATGCAGTTCCGCCAACTGGTGCCGCTGATGGCGGAACACGACCTGCTGATTGCGGCCAACACCGAGTTCGCCGCGGCCAGCGTGGCCGAATACTGCGGCAAGCCCGTAATACGGACCGCGTTCGGGCCGTTCCTGCCCAGCCGGACTATTCCTCCGGCGGTAATGCCGTTCCCGAAGCCGGGCAGAATCCTGCGCCCGATGCTGTTCTGGAAACTCCTGAACCGCGGTACCAATTTTATGGTCCGCAAGACCATCAACCGCAACCGCGTGGCCCTCGGTATGGAGCCGGTGCGCAACTTCGGTTACCACACGGCCGGATACTGCGATAACTTCCTGCTTTACAGCCCGTCGCTCGGCAATACCGACCCGGAGTGGTCGGACAAATATAAATGGGCCATAGGCGGTTACAGTTTCCACGACTCCATGGAGTATGACCCGGCCGCCTACGACGAACTGATGGCCTTTATCCGCCGGGACGACCGCCCCACCCTCTTTTTCACACTGGGCAGTTGCAGCGACCGCAACCGCGACCGGTTCTGCGCGATGCTGGCCGGGATATGCCGCGCGCAGGATTACAAACTGGTGGTCGGGTCCGGCTGGTCTAAAACCGGCACCCACCTCACGCAGGACGACTCGTTCTACCTGCTCACCAAACCCATACCGCACAATATCATCCTGCCCCACTGCACGGCGGCCATCCACCACGGCGGATGCGGCACCACGCACAGCATGGCCCGCGCAGGGATTCCGCAGATGGTGGCTCCCATCTTCGTGGACCAGTACTACTGGGGTTACCGTGTGGAGGTGCTGGGCCTCGGTCCCCGGCAGGCACGGCTGGGCAGGATTTCGCGGGAGGAGTTGGAGAAGCGGGTGACGGACCTCATGACAAACCCGCAGTACAGGGAGAATGCCGCGGCGCTCGGTGAGAAGATGGCCGCCGAAAACGGGCCTGAGGCACTATGCCGGTATATCGGGCGGAACTGGCCGGATGCCGTGACCGGTTCGGTATCGGATTCGGATTTCCGCACGGGTGAGGCCCGAACAAAAAAGACAAATTAACTATGCTGATAAGCCTTCTGCTCGGCCTTATAGCCGCACTGTTTTACAAGTTATTCCGAAAGAAGAAAAAAGAGGGAAAAGGGGAAGGATAATTCTTCGCCCGCACTCCAGAATGACATAACTTAAACAGTTATACTGAGGAGGAAAAAAGAGAAAAATCTTATTTATCATCCCGAGAACCGGGCTATATAATACTACAATGTCATCCTGAACGAAGTGAAGGATCTACGGCTTGTTTATAATTCCTCCCGTTCGTTCGGAATGGCAAGTTCTTTATATTTTTAATGTGAAATTCCATACCCTTGAAAGGAGTGCTCCCGGCATACCTCGCCACCGACAAAGGATTAAGAGCCCAAAAATTTATTTACGAGGCCTGACGACAAGGCGTACGACCGAAGTCAACATTGCCAACCCCGCTCCCTGCTCCCCACAGCCCGGAATGACACTATATCAGTACGTCTTACGGGTATACTTTTTCAGGTCCTTGACGCTGCGGGCCCGGAACAGAAGGGCCGCTATACATATTCCGATTGCCAGACAGAACAGCAGGGACGAGGTGAGGATAAAATTGTAGGCCATATCCTGTATCAGGCCCGATGTGTCCTGCCCCGGACCGGCGCTGTATATCCGGATACCGGCTATCATGGTACGGTAGGCATACAGTCCCGGAATCATCGTAATACAGGCCGGAAGGGTGAACACCACCGGCGGGGTATGTATCCTGTGGGCGAAGAAAATTCCGGCAAGGCCGATAAGCACCGCTCCGCACAGGGTTGCCCCGACCAGACCGAAGCCCGCCTGCAGGAGCAGGAACCTCACCGCGTGGCCCATACCGCCCAACAATCCGGCCACGGGAATAGCCCGGCGCGGGGTCTCGAACAGCAGGGCGAAACCGCTCGCCACGAAAAAACTGAGGGACGCGTCCCTTACAACTTCTGCCAACATCTCAGAAATAGTTTATACCTATCAGCGACATACTGACGAACATCCCCACCGCGATGCACAGCAGTACAAAACTGCCGAACACCCCGCGCGCCACGGCCGTCGGGTAATAACCCTTCACAAGGTCGATTATACAGTTAATAAGCGGCACCCCGGGGATAAGGAAGAGCACCGCCGTAGCCACCGCCGTTCCGGGATTGGCCCCGAGACCGAGCAGGGCGTCCAGCCCCGAGATAACCGTCGTGAGGAAAGAGGAGCAGAGAATAGCCACCATCAGGTTGTAGCGTATCCTGACGAGCGTCTGCCTAAGCCACAGTCCTGCCGTGGACGCGGCCAGCGCGAATCCCCCGTCCGTAAGGTCGCCGCCCGCAAGCAGGCAGAGGCATCCGCAGGCCAGCCCCACGGCCAGGCGGACGAGCCACGGGTTATGCCGTGGCGTCTGCCGGATTCCCCGCATCTCGCATGCCAGTTCCGCGAACGAAATCTCACCCTCGTAGTAACTCCACGTAAGGAGGCTCACCCGGGTAACGATACCGAAATGGGCGCCGTGATGGCTGACGCTGCGAACGGCGGTTACCGAACGGTCGGGGTGCCGTTTATCGGTTACGGTCAGCGAAATGGCGGTGAACGAGAAGAATATCTCCATCGCGAACCCGGCCCTCTCCGCCAGACGGCGCACGTTCCGGTCGATACGGTCGCAGTGGGCGCCGGACTCCATCAGTACGGTACCCACGTCGAGCACCAGAGCCGCGAACTCGCGGACGTCTATTTCATCCTGTTCCACCGAGTGTTTAGTATTACCCATACAACTTTATTATAGCGTGATAAACCCTACATCGGGTAGCCGAGAGAGTTGCTCCATGAAACTCGCTCCTGTCACCCCAAATGACGGTGTATTATCCAAGTCGAACCATGACACTAACTACCCGGCCTTATCCGTGAGGCGGGAAATCGGTCAAAAAGGTTTTGAGGTCGAATAGTTTCAGGCACCTGTACACCGGTACGACAGGTAGCAAATCGGAACGGCCCGCTGCTCACTACCTTCGGCACGCGATGATTTGATTTTCCGGCGAGATAATCGCGGAGTCTCGACGGTACAGAGGTCTGGTCCGGGATTACTCCACCGTTTTATCAAATGGTAAGGACGATAAAGTCCCGGAAAACCGTTCCGGTGCAAAGTTACAACAATCGCGGCAAAGATGGAAAGGCTGCTCCGGATTAGCCGAAAAATAGGGAACCATCCGGTTATTTACACCCCGGTGAAAAGTGCGTCCGCTTTACCGACTTTCGGCCCGCCGGGCGGGGGTGGCGGGCCGCTAAATCCGGGTATTCATATAGTTACAGTTATTCAAAAGACCTGCCGTCCCCGACATAGCTTTATTATCTCGATAACCGGTACGTGTGCCGATGCCCGACGATATATCTCTCCCCCTTGCCCTAATGAGAATACACCTGCCGCAGGTCCAGCGCGGATGTTACGGTTTCCCCTTCATGGACCACGAAGAAACGCAGGGACAGCGTCCGTTCGACGTACGGTCGCCCCGCAACGTCGGCCGCCGTAAAGGGGGACGGCTGGACCGCAAAGGTCCGGCTGCCGCCATAGACAGGCACCCCGTCGCCGGGTGTGTCGGAGCCTTCGCCGTAGGTAAAATCACCGGTACCGGCTTCTATAATACAGAGCGCCGAAGCGGGAGTCCACACCACCGTAAACTGCTGTGTATCGGACGCAAGGCTGCTCGGCCAGGCCGTGAACAGGAGTTCGTCCACAGGGTTACCGTTCGCGTCGAGGACGGTGAGCGAAAGCGCCTCCCCGGCGGTCTGGACAACCGTTATAAAGCCCGTGAACTGCCCGGCTGTAACGGTGACCGTTCCGGTGCGTGAAGCACCGCTGTCGTTGGCCGTAACGGAGAACGACAGGTCGGAGCGGACACCGGCCGTCCCGGTAGCCGCGCCGCCGATTGAGAGCCAACCCGTACCGTCGGTTACCGCGGCGGTCCAGCCCCCCGCGCAGTCGGTAAAGACCGAGACCGTACCGCCGCCCGCCGTACGTGGCAGTGTCCACTCAGGCCGGCTTAAAACGAGCAGGTTGCCCCCGTCGAAATAGAGAGCCAGGTCGCTTTCGTCCCACACCTGATACCGGACCGTCAGGCTGGCGTCGTCCGCGACAAGGGCCTCGGCCGCCGTGGCGGACCCGGCGGTGTTGATTTCGGTCACCGTCAGCCTGTAAAGGTGGTTATGCAGCAACCCGGCGGGCGCTTTTCCGTCCTCTTCCCGAAGGACGTCTACCCGGTAGTACGACGGCCGGTCGCCACCTTTATAATAACCCTCGAGCACCAGGCACAGCGCCCCGTCCGGGTCGGGGTCGTACTCCTTCTCGTAGGTGTAAATCCCGGAATACGAATTATCCCCGGCCGGTACGGTATACCGGTAAGGAGAGGCGGCCGTCACCGTACCGGCAGGGACTGTCGGGGCGGTAACCAACGGCAGGTAACCGTCCCGGTTCTCCGGGAGCGGAACGATGGACCCCTGCGTATTGGCGTTATAAAGGTATACGGCCGCAAGGTCGAATGTCTCCCCGCCCACGGCACCGGGAATCTCCAGGTCGATCCGGGCGGCCATCCTCAGCAGGTTTATCTGCTCCGATACTTTGGCCTGGGTAGCGGATATGACATAGGTATTGACAGTCTCGCCCCACATCGGTATAGGCGCGGCAGGGTCCCACGGGCCGTCCCTCGCGTCGGTAAGGCGCGAGAGGATATCCTCTTTCGTATCCGTGTCGCCCGGACTGCCGAGCGCATCGAGCGCGGCGGAAGCGTTGCAAATCAGCACGAACCGGCGGCTCCGGTCGCCGATTGTGAGTTTAACGCGGAACGATACCTCTCCGTCCTCCACGGTGAAGGATGTGACCGTGGTCCTCCGTTCGAACAGCTCCACGCCTCCCTCCTCCCGGAACACCAGTAGGTCCAGCTCCGCTATCTGGTCGCCGCCCGCCCTTGTCGCCAACGCATGGGCCGGATACCCGGCCGTGAAGGCGACCTCCGCAGTGCTGTCGCCGGACGCCGGACCCGGCGCCGGGTCCCCGTCCCGTGAACAGCCTAATGCGGCGAGAACTGCCATACAGCAACTTATTATATACCTCATAATCTTTTTCTTATATTTAAATATTCTTCACGCCCTTTACGGAAAGGCTGGCCGCTACCTTTTATGTTCTTTTACTGGTGCTCTTCGGCGCCACATCGACCATCCCTACGCTCCGTTCAATTTGTTAAACTTCCGCTTGCAGACGAGTGGCCGCCGGAGTCGGGTTGACGGGCCACGAGAAATACCAGAAGAGCCACCACAATCATACGTCACCATATTCATAACTTACTCCCTAACGCACCTTACGGGCTGTGCCGCCCCACGTACATTGCCGCCGTAGGAGTGCGTCACCGCACCGCTGCCGCCGATATTGAGCCCGGCGGCGGCGGTTCCCGAAGGGTCCGCTGTCCAGAGGTAGGTCCCGTCGAATCCGGTGTGGTTACCGTCGCCGGCCGATTTGTAGCCCGTGGTGGGATAGAGGCCGAGCGTGCTCCACTCGAAATATGAACCGGCATAGACCGTCGGCGCCACTATACCCTGCCACGGGGAGTAGCCCGAAACGGTGCGCGGCACCCGCCACCCTTCGGGACAGGGGTCGAACAGCCCCTTGTCCCCGTCCTCGTCCGACCAGAGGTAATCGTTCCGGTCCGCGGGAACAGCCGTGTACCAGTCGCCTACGCCGTCAGGGTCGGCCGTCAAAAAGCCGAACGGATTGGTAATCGAATTTTTGAGGTTGACCGCATAATCCGACGTTACCGCAATCGCCGGTATGGCGGAAACCCAGCTGTTATTTACCCAGTAATCGATAATTACCGAGTAGTCCCACGGGTTGACTTTCTCCCTGGGAGGCGGCAGGGCGTCCTTACGGCCCCACTGGAAGTAGTAGCCGATGGAGTTTACCACGTTCATCGAGGTGTTCCATGCTCCGAGGTTCCGGTCCATAAAAACGTTGGTCACTCCGCCGCCCGGGCTGTGGGTATAGACCCCGCCGCCCTCGTACGGGTCGTATGACGTCACCCAGATATGCCAGCTCCATACCACGCGGCCCGATTCGTAAGCGGCAAGAATAATGTTGCCGTCCTGACTGGTGTTAGCGTTGGCCGTGGCGGTTATATAGCCGTCCGTAAGGGTTATATTGGACATGGTAATCTCCTGCCGGTCGCGGGCCAGTACGGCTATCTCGTAGTTACCCGAGAGGGTCTCGCCCAGCAGGTCGCGCCATATCGGGGCGATATTGTGGGTAGGTATGGTGACCTGCCCGCCCTGCTTAACCATGTAGCTGTTCGGGAAGACGTCGGTGGCCCGTATAGGTAACTGCGCGGTAAGCGAAGGCCGCTCCACGGAGACAAAATTGGCCACGGCCAGCTTATCGAAATATTCCATGCCCTCCTTGATGCGGAAAGTAAATGTATCGGCGTCGGGGTCGGCCGCGTAAGTATCGAGGATGCCGTCGAGGTCCTCCACCGAGGCGAGCGACCATGTTCCGTTTGTGACGACGTTCGCCACGTAGTCGCGGCCCGTCTTGTAGTTCAGGCGCACCGGCTCCACGCGCAGGTCGTAGTTGGCATGACGCAGGGTAAGAGAGTGTTTCTTGTAGCCGGAGTCGTTTGCTACGATAAAATCCACCGTGGCGGTGCGTTGGAGGTCCGCATCTGCGGCAATTTCGGCCGGGGTGAACGCCTGCGGCCGGATACTCAGGGTGGCGCTGCCGCCGCCGAGCGAGGTAACGCTCACCCCGGGTGCGTCGGACGAAGCGGCGTAAACGAACGGCGCCGGGCCGCCGACCTGCGACAATGCGCAGTATTCCGAGGAGGGTTCCCACCTCACCTTCACCGTCCGGGCCTCCACCTCCAGGTCGTTGCTGTCGGAGATAAAAAGCAGTTCGGTCACCGTATTATCGTCGGTATCGGTCACATACAACTCGATATCGGCATCTTCCGACTGGGTTATATACAACTTATAGGTTATCCTGCCCGCCTCGATAAGTACGGTGCCGGTGCGGTCCGCCCCCGTCTCGTTTTTTTCGGTGGCCAAAACGAGCGTTACGCTCTGTCCGGCCGCCCCTGCTGGCGGCGAAGGCTCGGTGACGGAGAGCCAGCCGCTGTCGGCATGGTCCACCCGGGCGGTCCAGCCGCCGGGATAGTCCGTTAGGACCGTAACCGGTATCGCCGCCGTGGCTCCGTTACCCGTCACGATATTGTTCCTGCTCACCGACAGCAGGTGCGACCCGTAAATCACGAGGTCCTCGTCGTTCATATTCCACTCTGTGACCGATGCGGTCAGATGCACGGGAACGCTCTTTATCGCTTCCTCCTTATCTTCGAACCCGGGACCGACAACGTCCGTGATACTTATAAGGTTCAAGTGGTTACGCAGAAGCGGGCGGTACGAGAAGGGGTCCTCCGGGTCGTCGAGGAAGTCGATGCGGTACCAGGTCAGCACTTCCGACGCGTCGTAATATCCGCCCAGCAGCAGGAACCCCACCTGGTCGTAGACCTCTCCGCCGGGGCGTTCGTAGAGGTATATACCCTTTACGGCCCCCTCTTGGTCAGGAGTATAGGCTTCCGGTGAAGCGGCGGTGGCAGCCCCCTGCGGTACGGTCGGAGCGGTGGCGATACTGATTTCTCCGTCCCAGTTATCGGACGCCGGGGCGATATGGCCCGAATCGTATGCGTTGTGCAGCTCCACCGCCGCAAGCTCGAACAGCGACGGATCTATCTCGTCGCTTATAAGTACGTCCACGCGCGAGACCATACGTATCATATTGACCGTGAACGACGCAGAGAACGTCCCCTTGGGAATGTACACCCGGCCGCTCTCGCCCCACATGGGAATAGCGGTACCGCCCGTGAAATCCCCTCCGGAGTGTACCAATCCCTCCAGTATATCCTCCTTAGCCGTACCGGCGGGGATTGCGCCCAGCGACTCGAACTCGTCCGTCGCGTTGGCGATAAACACGAAATCGTAGGTGGTGGTGACGTACGGCACTTCGGCCGTGATACGGACCGTTGTCTCGTCGATATCTGTCCGCGAAAGCGGTGTCACCCGGTAAAGGAAAGTCTCCCCGCCCGCGGCCGTATTCGTATTGAAGGCGAGTATGTTGAGCGTGGTAATCTCCGCTTCACCCGCGAGCAGTTCGGGCGTATATTCGCCCAGACCCGCGGCGCGGACCGTAATATCGAGTGTCCGGGTTCCGTCCCCTGTCGCTGCGGCTACCACATCCGGCTCCGACCGACAGCCTGCAAGGAGTGTGGCCATACAGAGAACCGCTATACTTATCGTGTACTTCATTTTATTATATATCAATATTTTATAAATCAATCAATAAGACCTATGGTATATTTACACGGACTACCATTAACGCTGCAAAAACCTCTCCTTAAGATTGTCCGCCCCGGTTAAAGATTCCGGTAAAGTAGCAGGCCCCGGTTTGTATCCGGTTAACCCCGATACGATACAAAATCTGTCTGCACGAAACCCGGTCGTCCCGGCACGCTGACAGGCACATTTAAGGCGCCCGTATCAAAAAACCCGTTAAGTAGGATGTTCGTAGCAAAAACCCACTTTTTCGGCGTCACCCCCCCTTAAAACACACGACTGTA
>JAJBVT010000073.1 GCA_020859685.1 Rikenellaceae bacterium | reverse complement strand
CCTTAACGGCTCGTCTGTTCTCTAAAAATTTATAATTGATGAGAAAAATTTGTTATATTATTGACAACCCATTACCGGGTGGACAGTATCCTATGAAAACTCCTCTTTAAACTTCCTTCGGATAATCTCGGCCACCGGTTTTCCGGTGCGCTTGCTTTCGAGCCACGACAGTATGTCGAGGTAATAGAATGTACGCCTTTCGTACGGGTGTTTTTCGTAAGGCTTTATCCTGTCGTAAAGAGCGTTGAGCTCATCCTTAATCTCGTCCGCGTAGATGGAATTCAGTTTTTTAAGAAATGCGAGCATCTCTTTCTGTACGGTGTTCAGATCGTTCATCTTCACCAGAAACGTATATACCGAACGTATCTGATAATCGAGATTGTAGTCTATGCCTGTTTCGTAGGATGCAATGAGGTTGAGTATGCGGGAGTAGCACTGGAGGTCGCGTCTTATCTGAGGGTCTTTGGTGGTGGTTATACGCGACAGGTAATCCATACACTTGCGGTACTGTCCGTCGCCGAAATACATACAGGCGACCTTGTAATATAATAACATCCGGTAATGGACACTCATAATTCGGGAGTGGCGGGAAATAAACTCCTCCACCTCCTTCGTCATTTCCAGCCCACGGGCGAAATCCCCCTCGGTAAAAAACTTGTTCAGTCTGTTTATCAGTAGTGTGCGCTGTGCAAGGTAGGCAGCGTTGTTATTCAATGCACCGAGTTCGGCAAACTCCTCCCCGAGGTCGGCCAGCCATGCGGAGAACTGCCGGTATTTTCGCATCAGGTATAAACCCTCGAGAATCTGGGCACAACCGCGGATATAGTCGTCGTACATCACCTTCTTCATACGCTCGTCGGACCGGAACAGTTCAACCCATCGGCGGCTGTACCGGTAACTCATCACGAAGTTATGCTGTATGTAGTAATACCAGGCGCAGGCACGGTAATAGTTGAATTTTTCATGGAAGTTCATCCTCTCTTCCCGGCCCGCATATGCTTCGAGATGCGGGGCGAAGTATTGGACGATAAGGTCTATATCCTTTTGGGACCGGGCGTAACCCAGTTTCTGGTACAGCGAGTAGGCGCGGACGGCAGTGTTCGACAGTTCGCTCACGGCCTCGATGCTTCGGCATATCTCGCTTACTGCCTGATAGGCCTGGTCGCTGGTGGCGGTCATTTCACGGTCCACCGTCACGGTATCTATCTTCTGGAGGAATCCCACTATTTCGAGAGAAATTCCGTAATCCTCCAACTGCACGGCATTATCCTTAATCTTCTCGAGGATTTTCGAACTCTGCCTGTATAAACCCTTATCGTAAAGAATCTGCGCGAAGTCGAGCTGTTCCCTCAGCTGCATTGTCTCGGAATGCTGCACGTTTAATAGGCGGATGCTTGTAAGAATCTGCCTGTAAAGGTGGGCCTTCATATTGGGCAGCTGCTCTTTCTTTATGGGGCACCGGGCCAGAATGCGTGCCTCGTCGTACTCGTCGCTGGCTTCGAGCTGGTCGAACAGCAGAAGGAATTTGGCCTCATGGTTCCCGGCAAGGCGGGTGGCGTACAATTTGAAATTGCGCTTCTCCGCTTTGGTCATATTACGTATAAGGTCGAATACCGGCTCCTGTTTCTCCGTTGAGGCCATGTCGAGTATGTTGATTTAGTGGTGATCTTATGCAAAATTACCATTTTTTAACGAACGGGCTAAAATTTGACGGTTTTAAATACATTCTTATTATTTTTGCACTCCAAGGGGCGTAACCCCTATCCAACTTACTATGGCGAATCCGGACAGATATTCGAGGCGCGGCGTATCCTCGGCGAAAGAAGACGTACACAATGCAATAAAACTTGTCGATAAAGGTCTTTATCCCAAAGCATTCTGTAAAATAGTGCCGGACCTGCTGAGCGGAAGCCAGTCGCACTGCATTGTAATGCATGCCGACGGTGCTGGGACGAAATCCGCCCTCGCTTATGCCTATTGGAAGGAGACCGGCGATATGTCGGTATGGAAGGGTATAGCGCAGGACGCGGTGGTAATGAATACAGACGACCTGCTCTGCGTCGGTGCCACGGATGATATCCTGCTTTCGTCCACCATCGGGCGTAACCGACGCCTGATTCCGGGCGAGGTCATCTCGGCGATTATCAACGGCACCGAGGAGTTCCTCCAAAACATGCGGGATATGGGTATAGGAATATATTCCACCGGTGGCGAGACGGCCGATGTGGGAGATCTGGTGCGGACCATTATCGTCGACAGTACCGTAACGGCCCGGATGCGCCGCTCGGAAGTCGTCACTAACGATAACATAAAGGCCGGATGTTATATTGTGGGCCTAAGTTCGTTCGGGCAGGCTACCTATGAAACCTGTTACAACGGGGGGATGGGCAGTAACGGCCTTACCTCGGCGCGGCACGATATGTTCGCCAACTATATTGCCACGAAATATCCCGAGAGTTTCGACGACGGGGTTCCTTCCGACCTCGTTTATACGGGCAAATACCGGTTGACCGATACCGTCGACGGATGTCCGCTCGATATGGGCCGGCTCGTTTTATCACCCACACGTACCTATGCACCTGTAATAAAAGAGGTATTGCGCCATTACCGCGGGGAGCTGAAAGGGATGGTGCATTGCAGCGGCGGTGGCCAGACCAAAGTCCTTCACTTCGTCGAGGATGTCCATATCATCAAGGACAACCTGTTCGAAACGCCCGTCCTGTTCCGGGAAATCCAGCAACAGAGCGGTACTCCGTGGAACGAGATGTTCAGCGTGTTTAATATGGGTCACCGGATGGAGCTTTATGTGGACCCCACCATCGCCAACGATATAATCAAGATTTCCCGTGAGTTTGGTGTAGACGCCCGTGTCGTAGGCAGGGTGGAGGTCGCCGAATCCACCATGCTTACAATTCTTCATGAGGGAGAGGAGTATACTTACGTGAAATAATCCAATTTATCAAGATAATATAAACGAGAACGCCGGGTAGGTTGCCCGGCGCTTCGCATAAAGACGTCTTAATAATAAGGTAAACTTTGGGGAAAGTCGGAAATTCTTATCTGTATATTGAATATAAAGGTTATTACACGGTAAGTATCAGGCTTCACCGACATTGAAACCCACGGTCATCGGGCCGGGCTGTTCGTCCTGCGACTCTGCCTGCTTATTGGTATTAGTTATATTAATCCTGCCCACATTACTCTCGTAACGGGTTATATTATCTTGTAATGACATCAGCAACCGCTTGGCATGCTCCGGGGCGAGGATTATCCGGTTCTTTACCTTGGCTTTCGGTACACCCGGCATTAAGGCGGCGAAGTCTATAACGAACTCGGAAGCCGAGTGGGATATTATAGCCAGATTTGCGTAATTGCCCTGGGCCACCGCCTCGTCGAGCTCTATATCTATCTCGTGTTTTTTATCCATATATCAGGAACTGAAAATAGGGTGTTCTGTTATCTGCAATACAAAAATAGTAACTTCCCGCCTACCGCAGGTCCCGCACAGGCACAAGTTATCACTAATTTATTAACATTGAGTGGCGAAAAGGACGCTGATTTTTCCGCAGGTACGGAGCTAATTATCGGCTGCCCGAACCGTTAACTTACCTTCCGGAAGTCTCGTTAACCGATTCGTAGAAGGCCCGTATAGCTCTCATCCGGGCGGTACCGACGACTTTGGCCAGCTCCTCGTCCGAGGCCTTTTTAATTGCCGAGACGGTTTTGAACTTCTTCAGCAGGTTGGTTATCGAAACCTTCCCGAGGCCCGGTATCAGTTCGAGTTCGCTCCTGATAAAGTCGAGCGACCGTTTTTTTCGGTGGAACGTTATACCGAACCTGTGAGCCTCGTCGCGCAGGTGCATAATTACCTTGAGCGGTTCGCCCGTGCGGTCGAGGTAATACGGATGGGGGTCGTTCGGGTAGAACACCTCCTCGATGCGCTTGGCCAGTCCGATTAAGGGTACTTTGTCCTCGATGCCTAGCTCCCGGAGTACGCCGTAGGCCGAACTGAGCTGACCCTTACCGCCGTCCACTACTATCAGGTCGGGAAGCTGATTTCCCTCGTCCAGTTGGCGGCGGTAGCGCCGGAAAAGTATCTCGCGCATAGAGGCGAAATCGTCCGGGCCGACCACCGTCTTTATATTGAAATGCCGGTACTCTTTTTTGGAAGGCTTCGTGTCGCGGAATACCACGCACGAGGCTACCGGATTCGACCCCTGAAGGTTGGAGTTGTCGAAGCACTCTATCAACCTCGGCGGACGCGGCAGGCGCAATTCCTTCTGCATCGATTCGAGAACACGGTTGGTGTGGCGAGCCGGGTCCTTGATTTCCATATTTTTGAGCCGTTCGAGACGGTAGGCCTTGGCGTTTTTTAGCGAAAATTCCAGCAGATTCAATTTTTCGCCACGCTGCGGTACGGTGAATTTTACTCCCGGAAACAATCCTTCCTCCGGACATAAGGGAACGACCACCTCCTTGGCCAGCGGGCCGCTTATACGGTCGCTTACCTGTTGCAGGGCGCGGGTAAGTATATCCCGGTCATCGTCCTCCACTCCGAGCAGCAACTGCGCGGTGAAGCTGTTGACCACAGCCCCTCCAACGATACGGACGAAATTGACATAAGCCGCGTCGATATCCTTCAGGAGGGAAAATACGTCGAGGTCACTGACGGAGGTGCTTACGATAACCGATTTGCTAACGTACCGGTCGAGCAGTTGCAGGCGGATTTTGTAACACTCGGCCAGTTCGAACTGCATTTTTGCGGCAGCGGAGGCCATACTGTCGGTCAGGAATTTCCGGGTGGCCCTCATATCGCCCGCGAGGGTCGACATAATCATGGATATATTATGGTCGTAATCCGCCTGCGACTGTTTTCCTACGCACGGACCCTGACAGTTACCGAGGTGGTATTCGAGGCAAACACTATACTTCCCGCGCGCGATTACCGCCGGGTCGAGGTTAAGGGAGCAGGTCCGCAGCTGATATAGTCCGCGGATAAGGTCCAGTACGTTTTTCTGGACTACTACCGAGGAATAGGGCCCGAAATAACGCGATCCGTCCCTGTTTATCACCCGGGTCGATTCGACACGCGGGAACGGTTCGTTGCGCACAACTATCCATGGGTATGTCTTATCGTCCTTTAACAGGACGTTGTAACGCGGTTGAAGATTTTTGATGAGATTATTTTCGAGGAACAGCGCATCCTGTTCGGTCGATACCACGATATGGCGGATATCTTCGATATGGCGGACCATCACCTTTACCTTCGGATACTGGTCCTTTCCCTCCATAAAATAGGATGAGACACGCTTTTTAAGGTTTTTCGCTTTTCCGACATAAATCACCCTGCCTTCGGAGTTTAGAAACTGGTACACCCCCGGCAGGTCGGGCAACAACGCGACCTTCTCTTTCAAAATTCCCTTCCTGCTCTCTGCCATATCCGGTAGTTTACTGCAAAAATAGTTATTAGCATGGTTTTTGTAATCGGGAGCAATCCGGTTTTTCAGCTTTCGCCGCATCCCGCAACGACCGGTAACAAAAATAGTACTATGCACGGGCGGCGGCTTGTAAATGGGTAAAAATAAAACTAACTTTAAACGAAATACACTCTAATTCGATGGGCGGCAGTTGGCTTGCGCCTTTTGCGATGTTCTACGGGATGGTGGTTGCTGTACGTAACAAGCTGTTCGACTGGGGAATCCTGAAATCGCGGAAGTACGATATTCCTGTGGTGTGCGTAGGTAACATCACGGTAGGGGGGACGGGTAAGACACCTGTTACCGAGATGCTTATTGCCCATTTTATGAATACCCGTAAGGTGGCCGTTTTATCGCGGGGATACAAGCGGCGGACCAAAGGCTATGTGGAGGCCACCGCGGGGTCCTCTTTCCTCGAGGTGGGGGACGAGCCTAAGCAGATAAAACGGAAGTTCCCGGACGTGGTGGTGGCCGTTTGCGAGAAACGTACGGAAGGTATAGAGCGGATACGGGCGGAACATCCCGAAGTCGATTTGGTGATTCTGGACGACGGCTTCCAACACCGGTACGTCGAGCCGTGGGTCAATATTCTGCTTATGGACCAGAGTCGGCCGGTTTACAAGGACCATTTCATGCCGTGGGGTTCGCTTCGCGACGGCACTTCCCAGATAAGAAGGGCGCACTATGTGCTGGTAACAAAATGCCCGCCCGATATGACGGCGATCGACCGCCGTATAGTGCAGAAAACCCTCGGGTTGTACCCATACCAGACCCTCTATTTTACATCGAACCACTACGGCAACCTTAAAGCGGTTTTCCCGGAAGATGCCGGACCGGTTCCGGAGAAGGGGTCCAAAGTAGTCGCAATGTCGGGTATAGGCCGCCCCGGAACCTTCCATGCCGCCCTTGAAAGACGTTACGAACTGGTCGATAAACTCGTTTATGCCGACCATTATCCATACCGCAGGCGGGACCTCGACACTATGGAGAAGGCGCTGGATAAGGCCCCGGAGGGGAGTGTGATAATAATGACGGAGAAGGATGCCGTGAAATTCGCAGGCAGCAGGAAGATACCGCCCCACCTGAGGGTAAAGTTATTTTACCTGCCCGTCAAGGTCGCTTTTTACGACGAAACGCATAAGGATCTATTAAATAAACTCGACTATGACATTAGAACAAATCCGACAGACCGCGTCTTACGTTCATGACAAGGCGGGATTCGAACCGGAAATTGGTATAATCCTCGGAACGGGTCTCGGCGGCCTTGCCGACGAAATAGAAATTCACTCCTCAATAGACTACTCCGATATCCCCGGCTTCCCGGTATCGACCGTGGAAGGCCATAAGGGCAGGCTTATATTCGGCATGCTGGGCGGTAAGAGGGTTGTTGCCATGCAGGGCCGATTCCACTACTACGAAGGTTATACACCGCAGCAGGTTGTATTCCCGGTAAGGGTGATGAAATTTCTGGGCATTAAGTACCTTTTCGTATCCAATGCGAGCGGCGGGGTCAACCCTTCTTTCCGGACCGGAGACCTGATGGTGATTACCGACCATATAAACCGGATACCGAACCCGCTGGTCGGTCCGAACATTCCGGAGCTCGGCCCGCGATTTCCCGATATGAACGACTGTTACGACCCGTGTCTGATCGACCTTGCGGACCGAACGGCGGAGAGGCTTGGAATCAAGCTGCAACACGGATGCTATGTGGGCGGAACAGGGCCGACGTTCGAAACGCAGAAGGAGTACGGCTATTTCAAAGCCATCGGCGGCGATACGGTGGGTATGTCCACCACGCCCGAGGTTATCGCCGCGAGGCATATGGGCATACCCGTATTCGGGGTGTCGGTGATTACAAACGTAGGCCTCTCGGGCGAGAAATCGACTCACGAGGAGGTGCAGGTCGAGGGCGCGAAGGCGGCCGTGAGGATGACCTCGCTGTTTATAGAGATGATAAAGGAAATGTAAATACTAACCCGTACAAGTAATGATTAACAAAGTAATACTCATTGGCAACGTGGGTGCGGACCCGGAAGTCCGCACCCTGGAGAGCGGAGTCAAGGTAGCCCGCATCAGGCTTGCCACCACCGAAAGGATTTACAACCGTCAGACGCAGGAGGCTCGCGAACACACCGAATGGCACACGGTAACCCTGTGGCGCAATATGGCAGACACGGCAGACCGGTTTGTCCGCAAAGGCAGCCAGATATATATCGAGGGCCGTATCCGGTCCAACGAATGGACCGGTAACGACGGGGCCAAACGTTACGGTATCGAGATTATGGCGGACGACCTAAAACTGCTGGGTCGCCGCGGGGACTCGCCCGCCGGACAGCAGCAGGGCGGTTACGGTCAGCAGGGCGCTTACGGCCAACAGGCCGTACCTGCCGCCGGAGCGCCTTCTACGGCCGCTCCGCAGGAGCCTTCGCTGCCTTCCCCCGCGGACGATATCGACGACCTGCCGTTCTAAAAAAAATAATAAACTCAATCCTAGTAATAAATGCGTGCCAATGGGTACGCATTTATTATCTGGCGGGTATACAATTTCACCTTAAAAGGATACATATTTACTGTATTACATTACCGACTGGCAAATGTTAGTAAAAAATATTGGTGTTGCCGATGATTATTTTCCGCATTGGTTATCTTTGTATTTACAATAATTATATAACGGCAACGTACATCTGACTTTTTTTGAAACTTCCGGACCATACACTCGGCAAACTGGCCCGCGGCGACCATAAGGCATTCGAAGTGGTCTTTCTTACCTATTTCGGGAAGGTAAGATACTTTATACAATCCATTATCAGGTCGGCCGACGATGCGGAGGAGTTGGCACAGGAGATATTTATGAAACTGTGGGAAAACCGCGCCTCGGTTGACGCGGATAAGCCTTTGGGTCCGTTTCTGTACGCTTCCGCACGCAACGCTGCCCTCAATTTCCTGAAACATAAATATGTCGTCGACGAGTATGCGAAAAATTCCGTACTTACAGCCGCACCCGAATCGGACGGTCATATGGTAATCGAAGCCAACGAGACGGAACTTCTTATTGAAATGACCGTTACCGCCATGCCGCAGCAGCGTAGGGAGATATACCGGATGAGCCGTATCGCGGGAAAATCGAACGACGAAATCGCAGCGGAGCTGAAAATTTCCAAAAAAACCGTCGAGAACCAGATTAGCCTGGCCCTTAAAGATATACGCCGGGTTTTAGCCCTGTTGGTTTTCTTCCTCCATTAAAAAAATCAGAAAAATATGCGACCGGACCGGGAGTTTTCCGGGTCTCGGTTGTATTATATATAAACCACCGAATTAATGACTGCCGGAAAAGGGAAAATAGATTCTTGAGAACTGATAAAAAAGTTCTTCGAGGGAGATTACCCGACAGATATCGAAAGGCGTTTCCATTTGTGGCTGCTTGAAGAGAGTAACCGGGAGGAAAAAGAAGAGGGCCTCAAGGATATGTGGGATACAATCCCGTGCGGTGATTCAGAAACGGTAAAAGGTTCTTTGCATGCGGTAAGGACCAAATTGGGCCTGCCCGGTTCCACGGTCAGGTTTGGTCGCCGGAGACTTGCGCTCAGGGTAGCCGCGGTGGTAATACCGTTCCTGCTTATTGCCGGAGGGTATTACTTGATGGACCTGTTTACCGGGTCGCCGTCGGAACAGATAGCCGGAATGCTCGAGGCGGGTGCCGGAATGAAGGTGGTCTTGCCTGACAACACGGTAGTGGAAGTCACCGAAGGGCGGATGACGTATCCGGAGAGTTTTACAGGTCCGGAAAGAAGCGTAACGCTCGACGGTAGCGGTTATTTCGAAGTTGCGGCCGATGCGGAACAACCTTTCGTAATCCACGGCAACACGATGGATGTCAGGGTGACCGGTACGCAGTTCATGTTCACCAACGACCGAGAAACGATGGTTCCCACAATTTCTCTCGTTGAAGGCAGTGTGGAAGTTACGGCCGGGGAGACGGGTACGGTGGCTTTGGAGCAGGGGTATTCGCTAAAGTATGACGGTGTTTCCGGTGAGATAACCATAGGAGAACTGGCCCTCGGAAGGGAAGCGCTAACCACAGGCAGGTTGATATTTGAAAATGCTACGTTGCCGGAGATAATTAACGCATCGACACAGTCAAGGGGCTATGAATTGATAGTAAGACAGATGGATAGGGGATCCAAGACATACAACATCAAATTCATAAATGACGAAAATATAGAAGAAATTCTCGGTGTCCTGAGTGTACTGGCAGACGGAAGTTTCCGATACACTATCGAGAATAGTAAGGTTTATATAGAATGATAACGTAGTGGATGTATAGAAGAGATTTATCTAATAGAGGATATCAGAAATAATTAGGTTCTTTAGCCCCTTTTATTGGTGGCCGGGAAATTTAGATTTCCCGGCCTTTTTTTTTACATTTGTTGCCGTACACCTATAAAGATGATATATGCGTTTACAACCTGGTTCGCTGTTCGCCGCTCTGTTATTTTTCGCCTTTATCTCCTCGGCAGGCTTAGCTGCCGGATTGGTACCGGATTTCCGTTCTTTCGCCGATAAGATAGAACGGCAGACCGGCCGTACAATAGCATATTCGGCTGGTGACATAAAGATCGAACGGACCGAGTTTCCCGATATCGAGAGAATGACGGCCGAGCAGGCTCTGCGGCAGGTGCTCGATGCCGGGAGTTATAATCTTATAACCACTGGTAACCACATAATAATCCGGCGGAATAATAGTGTTGGTACCCCGGACATTTATCCCTCGGTGGAAAATCCGCCGGTGACTGATGAGAAGACAGAGCCGCACGAAAGCGTCTTTTCAGGAGAAACGCGGCTTATAATTATAAGGGACAGGGAGGTTGCGGCAGACGAGATTCCGTCTGGTGCAACCGTCCGTGTTATGTCCGCAGAGGCCGAAACCCTTCCGGGGGAGGCCGCATCGGTCGGATTGCAGAGTCGCGGGCCACAGTCGGTGGAAGAGGCAGGAGAGTCCACGGCGCAAAGGATACCTTTCCGGTGGGACCTTTTTGAAATACAGGCCTATAATAATGACCGAGAGAGTCAATGGTATGGGCATGGCATTAGGGCGGAGGAAGTTTTACATTCGGGAAGTAATGAGCCGGTGCAGAGTGGCGAAGTTTTTCTGAGACCTTTTATAATCGGCCCGGACGGTCCCGAGCCACGCCCTGCAACTCCGGACGGTAACCCGACAGCCACCGAAATACCATTCCGATGGGACCTTTATGATACGCAGGCGTATACTCCGGTCGACGAGGTAGGTGACCCGGGTAGCCTTGTGGGCGCAGATACCAAAGTTATGCCGGTCGGGCCCCCGACTGATAACCCCTCGCCATTCGCTATCGGTCCCGAGGGCCCGGAGCCCCGCCCGACGGCACCGGATGGCGACCCTACGGCGGTGGCGATACCGTTCCGTACCGACCTTATCGATACACAGGTTTACCCACCGGCCGGGGAATCAGATACGGCATCGGATTATGCAGGTATTCCGGAACAGAACACACCGGTAAGCCAAGCTGCAACGGATTCGTTGCGGCCTTTCGTAACAGGGCAGGACGGTCCGGAACCACATCCTGTGGAGCCTTCCGACGACCCGACCGCTCTCGAAATTCCTTTCCGACCCGATGTTGCCGAAACTCAGGCTTACCAACCCGCTGAGGATATAAAAACCAAAACCCGCCGTCGCATCAGGTAATAACGCCGGATAGTCTATATACCACCGTATGAATGGTATATCCCGCTCTCTGGATAATCTCTTATTTCGCATTGGTTAATGAATTACCAATATACAAAGAGGGCGTCACTGAAAGGGACGCCCTCTTATTTCGTATAAGTAATATCCTTAGAACAGCGATGGGAAGAAAACGCTGAAAACAAGGATTAGCAGGCCGATTATCAGCACTGTCATGGTTTTACCGTTGCAACCTTTCCACTCTTTGAGGATTATCCCCCAGATGTTGGAGAAGGTCACATTCAGCGCCATCAGTATACTCCATGAGAATGCCAGCAGAAGCGGTGAGTTAACGAGGAAACTCTTACCCATCTCCAGCCCGAAGAACTGCGAATACCACAGTACACCGGCAAGGGCGCAGAAGAGCAGGTTGTTGCCCATCACGCCGCCTTTGAAATAGTCTCCGCCCGTCTTGTTCTTGACATTCTGGAAAATACAGTAGGCTGCATTCGTCAGGAATCCGCCGAGGGTAACCATTAGTATCACCGGCAGGCCTGCGAACAACGGGTCTACCCCATTGATAATGGCAGTCTCCTTTATCGGTGTCCCGGCGTTCAACCCGAGGTTGAAGCAGGCGCTCATAACCCCTGCGAGCAGGGCCACGAGAAGGCCTTTGGTCAATGCGAAATCCTTGATAGCCTCACGTTTCTGCTCCTCGGTCATGTTCTGCGAACGGAGAGAACCCGCATAACCGATAACGGCTATACCGGCAATCGTGATGCAGACGCCGAGCAGGAGAATCAGTCCCTGTCCGCTGAACAGGTTGTCACCGGCGAAAATCGCAGGCAACAACGTACCGAACGCCGAACAGGTTCCCAGCGATATGCTCTGCCCGAGGGCTACGCCAAGATAACGCATACTAAGGCCGAACGTCAAACCGCCCACACCCCAGAGGACACCGTACATCAGGGCCTTACCGGCCCCTCCGGCGCCGAGGAGGCTCCCGAGGGAACCTCCTTCCGGAATGGCGAGAAGTGCGCCGAGTAAGGGGAATACCAGCCACGCGAAGATACCCTGCGTTAACCAGAAACTCTCCCAGCTCCACTCCTTAACCTTGCGAATCGGTACGTACGAACTCGACTGCCCGAAACTGCCGACCGCAATTATCAATAATCCTAAAAGGACTTCCATTGTCTACCTTTTAGAGGTTACTTCCTTTTCGTAGGCTTCGATTTCTCCGATGTAGCTTTCGCCGGCCGGTGTGCCGTTCTTCACGCAGAAGTAGTCGTAAACGGCAGACCACGGCAGAGCCTTGCTCTCTTCGAGCAGGGCCAGCCTCTGGAAGAAGCTGCCTGCGGCTTCGTATTCGCGGAGTTTCTTAATCGGCGAGAGAAGGGCCATAAGGAATGCCTTCTGCGTTGCGCGGGTTCCGATTACATAGGCGCCGATACGGTTGATGGAGGCGTCGAAGTAGTCGAGACCAACATTTACCTTGTTCATAGCGTCTGCCCATACGATTTCCTGCGCCAGCATTTGCACGCTGTCGTTGAGTATTACAACATGGTCGCTGTCCCAACGAACCGGACGGCTTACGTGAAGCAGGATTTCCGGGGTGAACAGGAGCATGGCCGATATCTTGTCATAAGTCTCTTCGGTCGGATGGTAGTGACCCATGTCGAGGGTACACATGAGGTTGTTATTTACAGCATAGCCCATATAGAACTCGTGCGAACCTACCGTGTAGCTCTCCAGACCCATACCGAACAGCTTGCTTTCCACACCGTCCTTGACGTTTGCGAACTTGTGCGCGAATATCTGGTCCAGCGAATCTTTTAGGTAAGCCCTGTAAAGGTAACGGTCTACCGTTACGTCCTTGGAACCGTCATGTACCCAAAGGTTGTGGCATGCCGGGCTTCCGAGCTGGCGACCCATTTCGTCGGCTATCTTACGGCTGCGGATAGTATGCTCGATCCAGAAGTCGCGGATAGCTTTATCGCGGTTGGCAAGGCTCTGGTCACCGCTCTTCGGGTGTGAGAAGCTGGTGGAGTTGAAGTCCAGCTTCATATTGTTCTCCTTCGCCCAGTCTATCCAGCTCTGGAAATGCTCTACGTCAATCTGGTCGCGGTCCACGTTTTTGCCGCCGAAGTCGCCGTAAATTGCGTGGAGGCTGAGACGGTGGTTACCGGGGATAAGCGAAGTGGCTTTCACAACGTCCTGACGCACTTCCTCGATGTTGCGTGCTTTGCCCGGATAGTTACCCGTGGCCTGGATACCGCCCGTAAGTTCGCCCTCCGGGTTTTCGAAACCCGATACGTCGTCGGTCTGCCAGCAATGGAGGGAAATCGAAAGTTTCTGGAGCGCTTCCAGCGCGGCATCGGTATCGATGCCGAGTTCGGCATAACGTTCGCGAGCGTCTTCGTAGGCTTTTTGAATCTTTTCCTGTGTCATAAGGCTTTGGTTTTAGTTTAGTTTATTGATAGTTTCAGTGAATTTCCTGTATGCGTCGTTCCAGATATCCGTGTAGTGCGGCTCATAGAATGAAGTTTCGATACCGTTGGCAATCATGTCGCGCATCTCCTGCAACGAACCCACCATCCCCGCCGTACGGGCCTGAATCATAATGTTGCCGATTGCGGTGGCTTCCGACGGGCCTGCGATTACCGGTATGCCCGTGGCGTTGGCGGTAAATCGGTTGAGCAGTGCGTTCTTCGACCCGCCGCCGATGATGTGCAGTTTGTTAATTTCGAACGGAGCCAGTGCACGGAACATATCGAGTGTGGCCCTGTATTTCAGTGCGAGGCTCTCGAAAATAATGCGGATATATTCGCCGTGCGTGGCGGGCCGGTCCTGCCCGGTGAGGGTCAGGTAGGCGTCGATGGCCGCAATCATACTCTGCGGGTTGGCGAACGATGGGTGGTCCGGGTCTATGAAGGCCTTGAACGCAGGAGCCTCTTCGGCCAGTTGCACCATCTGGGAGTAGGAGACATCTATGCCCTGTTTTTTCCACTCTTTTAGGCACTGTTCCACAATCCACATACCCGTAATATTTTTCAGGAGCCTCGTGGTACCTTCCACACCGCCCTCGTTGGTAATATTGAGGGTGCTGGTAGCCGGGGTAATAACCGGCTCCTTCACCTCGATACCCATAAGCGACCAGGTGCCGGAACTGAGGTATGCGAATTTCTCGTCCGATGCCGGAACGGCCGCCACGGCCGATGCCGTGTCATGGCCCGCAACAGCGATAACGGGTATCTCCCCGATGCCCGTTTCATCGGCAATGTCCTTGAGCAGTTTGCCAACCACGTGGCCCGGAAATACTACCGGAGGGAAAATATTTTCGTCCATCTCCAATGCACCCAGCAGGCGTTCGTCCATCTTTTTAGTGCGGGGATTCAGTAACTGCGAGGTGGAAGCGATTGTATACTCCGTAACCATCTTGCCGGTGAGCATGTAACTCAGGGCGTCGGGCATGAACAGCAGTTTTTTGGCATGCTTCAACTGCGACGAATTGTCCCGCTTCATGGCGTAAAGCTGGTACATCGAGTTGAAGTTCATAATCTGTATACCCGTGATGTCGTATATCTCCTCACGCGGCATAATACGCTCGAAACATTCGGTATGGGCGGTGGTGGTGTGCGGGTCGCGGTAGGCGTAGGGCATACCGAGCACGCATCCGTCCTCACCGATAAATGCGAAATCGACCCCCCAAGTGTCTATACCTGCGGAAGTGATGGTCACACCCTCTTTGGCTGCGGCGGCGAAACCTGCCTTGAGGTGCTCGTAAAGTGCGTAAATGTTCCAGTAGAAGTGACCCGAAAGGGCAACCATAGTGTTAGGGAAACGGGTAAGTTCTTTCATCGACAGCTTGCCCCCCGAGATTGTACCCAGTATCGTTCGCCCGCTTGTGGCGCCGAGGTCGAAAGCCAGAAAATGCTTTGGTTCCATAGAAGTTCCAGTAAGGTTATATAGTTAGGTTAATTTGTTAGCTTCTCACACTTCCCATTATCCTTCCCGCTGTTCGCTGACCTATCGATTCCCGTTATTTACTTAAATGACAGATGGGCCCGGCTTGCCGCCGGAAGGTATTTTACAGGCAATGTTTACAAATATAACGGTTAAACATTATTGTGTAGTTTCTTTTTTGACATGATAGTTTACATTTCTGGCATTATTGCTTGATAGGCCGGTGTGCACCCTGTAACGGTATCGATATAACCGGAGCGGATTATATTACAAAAGTGACCCATTGGATGCCGTTTATATATTACGCCGCCGCACCCGATTTTATTACATAACGGGCTTTTTTTTATATCTCGTAACTTTTGAGTAATTTTCGGCTCCGGGTGCAGGTGAGGAAATTTATGCGGTGAGAGAGCCCGGAGGCTTATGGAACAGAGCTTTACCAGAAAATAACCCTTAAATCTCTCATTGTTGAACAAATTGAACGGGGAGGCGTTTCCCATCGAAAGACAGATATTGGATAAACTGAGGGCAAGAGGGGTGGAATCCCTTGCCGACGATGAGTTGCTGAGCGTTATAATCCGTGAGGGAACCCCGTCAATGACGGCTCTCGCACAGGCGCGTAAAGTGCTGGATGAGCTGGGTGGCGGCATTACAGGTATCCCGCGCATAGGGCTTAACCGGCTGCGGATGGTGGAGGGATTGGGAATGAGAAAAGCCATCCTTATCAGTTGCGCATTCGAACTGGGCAGGAGGTTCGCCGAAAGGGAGTCGTCCACACTCAATATCGTAACGGGATGCGACGATATTATCCGCACCTTCAAACCTAAACTATCGGTCCTATCCCATGAGGAGTTCTGGGTGGTATTTCTCAGTAGTGCCAACACGGTGCTGGACCGAATCCGAATCAGTCAGGGCGGGGTGACTTCTACTACCGCCGACCCGAAAATCATACTAAAGAAAGCTGTGGAGCTGCTTGCCTCGGCTCTTGTACTGGTGCACAACCATCCGTCGGGCATGTGCGAACCGAGCGAAAACGACTGTGTGCTGACCCAAAAAATAGCCGATTCTGCAGCCCTTTTCGATATCTCGGTCCACGACCATATCATTATAACTTCCGGAAGGTGTTTCAGTTTTAAGGAAAAGGGTCTCTTGTAGAAAACTTCCTATTTACATGCTGTGATGCCCCTGCGGGGCTGAAATTTGCCGACCGGCCCATGCCGGATAGCGAGAAAGTTATATCTTTGCCGTAAAAGATACCCTAAAAGGCTTGGATATGAAGAGTTATTACGGCAAATATGCGTTGGTACTGGCCATAGGGCTTGCGGCGGGAACGCTTTCGGTTTCGGCTCAGGCGAGGATGACCCACGGCGAATATATAGACAGATTTAAGGAAATAGCGATTGAGCATCAGGATATTTACGGAATCCCGGTAAGTATAAAGCTGGCGCAGGGCCTGCTGGAATCGGACTGTGGGAACAGCCGACTTGCAGTGGAAGCGAACAACCATTTCGGTATCAAATGTAAAAGCGATTGGACGGGTGCGACCATTTCGCACGACGACGATGCGCCGGGAGAGTGTTTCCGCCGTTACGACTCTCCGGAACAGTCGTTCCTCGACCATTCGGAGTTCCTCGACAAATCGGAGCGTTACCAGTCCCTTTTCGACCTCGATATTACCGACTACCGCGGCTGGGCACACGGGCTGAAAGCGGCAGGTTATGCTACCAATCCCCGTTATGCCGAGTTGCTTATCAAGATAATCGAGGATTACGAACTCTTTGCGCTCGACAGCGCCGAGCCGCAAACCACCGTTTTTGCCGAACAAAGGCCGCCGGTGGACGATGTATCCCGTGCGGAGGACGCAGTGTTCATCCCGGCAGAGAAGATAGATGTGGACAATTACGTGGTTTCGGTCAGGACCGTATCCGGTTTTCCGGTCTATTATAATAACGGTTCGGAATTTGTCGTTGCCAATACGGGCGACACCTATATCAGGATTGCGGCCGCGACCGGTGTGTCGGAGAAAAAACTGCGCAAGTTCAACGACGTCGGGCCGGGTCAGGAGCCGAGGGTAGGCGAGCCGGTATATATCCGACAGAAGGGCAAAAAAGCCACCAACGGCAAATTGATCCATACCGTTCAGGAGGGTGAAACGATGCACTCGATTTCGCAAACATACGGTATCCGCTTGAGTAACCTTGTAAAGATAAACCGCCGCTCCGCCGACAGCCAACTGAGGCCGGGACAGCAGATACGGTTGATGTAGTGGGAAGGTAAACAGAGGACCAGAATGGAAAAAGAAGATAGCAGCCTGCGCCAGCAGATAAAGGATAACCTTATTCAAAAGGCCAATCTCCAGCAGCAGATTTTCGATAATACCTTCGCGGTATTCGAGAGCCTGAAGGAGATACTGCATGAGATGACCTCGGAGCTCAACGATGACCTCGACGAGGCGCTCGACAAGAGGGTGAGGATAGAGTACCGCGACAGGGGAAAATTCGAAGCCCAGTTGCAGATTGCAAGCGACGTGCTGATATTCAGTATGCATACCAATATCTTCGAGTTTAACCGTGAGCATATAATCTGGCAAAATTCCTATGTTCGTAATGATAAGAGGAACTCATACTGCGGTATGATAAATATCTACAACTTTCTTTCGGATTCGCTCAGGTACAACCGCAATTCGGACGAGGGATATCTTGTGGGCCGTATATTTATAAACCGCGAGAACCACTATTTCGTAGAGGGAAAGCGGCAGATGAGCCTGCGGCACAATAACTTCGGTACGTCGGAGATAAGTAAGGAGGCGATAATCCATATTGTGGAATGTGCGGTGAATTACGCTCTTGAGTTCGACCTTCTGGTGCCGCCGTATGACCTCGCAAAGGTGGTTACGGTGGAACAGCTCAACACCAAGATAGAGAACTCAAAAATACAGACCGGTAAACGGCTCGGTTACAGGTTCAATTCGGACGATATCTGATATATAAGCGGGAAGAGGTCGTACCACCGGCGAATGCCGACAGGGCAGGTCCGTCTGACGGGCGGGTAGAACCGCTAACGATGTGTCTCCCGGGTACGGGTGGAGAGCGCATCGATTCCCTGTATATTATATCGGTGGCCGCATAATATAATTATGGAAGAGTTCAGCAGCAGGAACGATTCGTGGAATTACCTTGCCGTCAGCGCCGCCGATGAGCAGTGGGGATTGGTGTGTACTACGGCAGGTTTCCAGAACGTACCCCCGGAAAGTCCTTATCCCGTTTCCCAGCACCCGCGGGACTATAATCGTATCTCTACCGGCCGTATCTTCAACGAATACCAACTTGTCTATATAACCGAGGGCGGGGGGTGGTTCGAATCGGCCTCATGCCCCAGAACCCGCATCGCCAGCGGTACCGTGATGCTGCTATTCCCGGGTGAGTGGCATACTTATCATCCCGATAGGGAGACAGGGTGGGCCGAAATGTGGGTGGGGTTCCGTGGTCCGGTGGCAGATACTGTGCTGCGTTCGCAGCACTTCCAACCCTCACAACCACTGTATCGTATCGGTATCAGCGAGACGGTAATCGGCCTTTATCGTGAGATTCTTTCCCATGCCGATAAGCAGAAACCGGGCTACCAGCAGATGATTGCCGGAATTATCCAGCATATTATCGGGCATGTCCATTACAAATACCATAACAAGGCCTACGCCGACAACCCGGTGGTGGACAAGATAAATAAGGCCCGTCTCATTATGCGGGACGACCTTGCGGGAAATATGACCGTCGAAGAGATTGCGGCATCGCTCGGAATGGGCTACACATGGTTCCGCCGGGTATTTAAAGAATATACCGGCATAAGTCCTGCCCGTTACCGTACGCAACTGCGCATGGCCCGGGCCAAGGAACTTTTGACATCGTCCGACCTGTCGGTGTCCGAAATAGCGTTCGACCTCGGTTTCGACTCCATCAGCCAATTTTCTACCTTCTTCAGTAAGCATGAAGGATCGCCTCCATCCGTGTTCAGGGAGAAGAACGCAATGCTCCACCCCAAATCCGCTCAACAAGGATAAATCCGGGTATGGTTGGTATGTTATTTTGGGTAAAGGACGCGGGTTCTACCGGAAATAATTTTGATTTAGTCAGGGGATCTCGCTTAACCGGGCCGTTTCTGGTGAGCTATGCACACCAGAATGAAGCCGACTATAAGAATTGTAATAATTAATATATATTAAAAATCCGGTTCCCGAAAGCGTGGTGCACCTATTTAAGCCCCTGTGCCCGTTCGTCGATCCAGTCGAGGAAATTGTCGCCCATCTCGTCCGAAATGGCCTGCGATACCGCGAATGACGCCCTCTGCTCGGCTTCCTTTTTGGAACTGCCCAGACCGTAACCCAGCTCCATATCGTCTATCATCGCTATTGATTTGAATACCGGATTCTGCGATGTGGAACCTTCGCCGAATGCGGTCCGGAAACTTATGGAGTGCTTGCTTTTCTGACACCACTCTATCAGGCGGCTCTTGTAGTCTGTCTCGGTATGGGTAAGGTCTTCGATATCGAGGTGCCGTTTCAAGATACGGCCTATAATCACTCTGTTGGCAGTATCGTAACCTTTATCGAGGTAGAGTGCGCCTATTATGGCTTCGAGCGCGTCGCCGTGGAGATGCTTCTGTATAATACTGCCTCCGGCATGCGAAATTATATGTTCCGACAATCCGATATTGCGGCATAGTTCGTTTAAGCTCTGACGGCTGACGATTTTGGAACGAACTTGGGTAAGGAACCCCTCGTTGCGGTCGGGGAACTCCAGAAACAGATATTCCGACACTATCGACTCCAGTACGGCGTCACCCAGAAATTCGAGTCTCTCGTTATTGATGGGTGTGCCGTCGGACAGAAAAACAGAAGCTGACCTGTGAATCAAGGCCAGCTTGTAAAGTTCTATATTGTCGGGATAAATACCGAAAAGGTCATCTACAAGCCTGTAATACCGACTGTCCTTTCCGTATCTCTTCTTAAGCGGTTTTAAAATGAAACCGAGCATCTTTTGGTTCCTTTCTGCCCACGACCTTGCGGTTACACCTCTGTCGGGTGGGTGGCGCCGTTTTACCCCTACTGGAACTTACGGAAAACAACCGAGGCGTTGTGCCCGCCGAAGCCGAAGCAGTTGCTCAAGGCTACTTTTACGTCACGTTCCTGTGCCGTGTTGGGAGTTAGATTTAACTTCGGGTCGATCTCCGGGTCAAGCTCGTTGAGGTTTATCGTGGGCGCCACAATCCCGCGGTTCAGCGTCATGATACACGCTAAAGCCTCTATCGCTCCGGCAGCACCCAGCAGGTGGCCGGTCATGGATTTGGTGGCGTTTATATTCATTTTATATATATGGTCGCCGAATGCCGCCCTTATACCTTTCAGTTCGGCAGGGTCGCCTACGGGGGTCGACGTACCGTGGGTGTTTACATAATCCACATCCTCCGGGTTGAGGCCGCCGTCTTTCAAGGCGTCCAGCATGGATTTTTTCGCTCCCAACCCTTCGGGGTGGGGCGAGGTAAAGTGGTGCGCATCGGCACTCGAGCCGCCGCCCATCACTTCGGCATATATCTTCGCACCGCGGGCTTTGGCGTGTTCATACTCTTCGAGTATAAACGCTCCGGCCCCTTCGCCGATAACGAAACCGTCACGGTCTTTATCGAACGGACGGGAAGCCGCCTGCGGATTGTCGTTACGGGTGGAGAGAGCCTGCATGGCGTTGAATCCTCCCACCCCGGGAGGATTTACGGCGGCCTCGGAGCCGCCCGTCACCATGATATTGGTCTTCCCGCTGCGAATATAGAACAGCGCGTCCGTCATGGCATGGTTAGACGAGGCGCAGGCCGAAACGGTCGAATAATTCGGACCCATCAGGCCGTACCGCATAGAAATATAGCCCGCGGCCATATCCGCAATCATTTTAGGAATAAAGAAAGGGCTGTAGCGGGGAATCAGTCCACCCTCTACAAAACCCTTTACCTCCTGGTAGAACGTTTCCAGTCCACCGATTCCGGAAGCCCATATTACGCCTGCTTCTTCGGGGTCGATCTTATCCAGGTCGAGACCCGAATCTTTCATGGCCTGCTCGACCGCCACCAGTGCATACTGGGTATAGAGGTCGTACTTACGTCCCTCCTTGCGGTCGAAATGGTCAGCCGGGTTATAGTTTTTTACCTCACACGCAAATTGTGTCTTGAACAGGGAAGCGTCGAAATGGGTTATCGGGCCTGCGCCGCTGACGCCGTTGATAAGGTTATCGAAATATTCCTCAATGGTGTTGCCCAACGGGTTGAGCGTGCCGATACCGGTTACGACTACTCGTCTGCCTTGTGCCATAAAATAACTTGGGATTATTTAAACAATTTGGGTTTGGTAAAACGGGCAGCTTGACGGCTGCCCCCGTATTATTTCTTTGCCTCGATGTAGGTAACGGCGTCGCCTACGGTACCGATCTTTTCGGCGTCTTCGTCCGGAATGGAGATGCCGAATTCTTTTTCGAATTCCATAATAAGTTCAACGGTGTCGAGCGAGTCAGCGCCGAGATCGTTAGTGAAACTTGCAGCAGGTACAACCTCGGCTGCATCCACACCAAGTTTATCCACGATAATCTCGGTAACTTTCGATGAAACTTCTGACATAATTTTAAAATTTAGTTTAACAATTGTTTTCTTCTTCTTAATCTCGACTACCCTGTAATTCAGGGCAGATTTTTTGCAAAAGTAACACTTTTTCCATTATTTTTGACATCCGGACTTTTTTTTTGCCCCGTATACCTTCCGGGGGGCATATAAACGCCGTTGAATGAAAAAAATAGCCATATTCGCATCGGGCAGCGGCTCGAATGCGGAGAACATCGCACGCCATTTTGCAGGGTCGTCCCTGGCGCGTGTCAGCCTTATCGTCAGTGACAATTCCCGTGCCTACGTTCTGGAACGTGCCGCCTCGCTCGGAATAGCCTCCGTCGTTATCCCGCGTCGGGAGTGGCGGGAGGATGCCGTCACGGTGATGAAAGTATTGAACGGGTACGCGCCCGACTATATTGTGCTGGCGGGTTTCCTCTCGCTGGTGCCGCCGGAGCTGACCGCAGCCTATGCCGGTCGTATTATAAATGTACATCCGGCGCTTCTGCCCTCCTACGGAGGTCGCGGAATGTACGGCGAGAATGTCCACAGGGCGGTGGTCGCCGCCGGGGAAAAGGAGTCCGGAATCACCGTCCACCACGTAAACGATAAGTACGACGACGGGGCGATTATAGCCCAATATCGTGTGGCCGTGACACCGGACGATACCCCCGAAACCCTTGCTGCGAAGGTCCATGAATTGGAATACCGGTACTTTCCGCAGGTCATAGAGGATGAAATCCGGAAATTCTTCGGCGCGGGAAACTCTGAAATCTGAGAAATGCAGAGCAACCGGTTACTCCCCGAGGAACGTAAGGTACTTAATTCAGAACGGCGTTTCGGGATAATATTCGGTACGGCCGTGTTGGCCGTGGGGGGTATGGTGGCGCTGTTTTTCTACTACGGCAGTAACAATCCCGGAGGCTGGCCGTTCCGGATAATGGTCGGGGCCGGTGTTTTTGCCTCGGTGATTTATTACCTTACGAACCGTAAACTCGACCGGGACCTCCGGTACGGAGAGAAGCGGGTCGTACGGCGGGAAGTTCTCTCGAAGGGCCGCGAGATGGTCCGGACGGAGAGTCTCGTCAAAGGCTTCGCCACCCATGACGAGCGGTTCGAACGCCACTATATTATCATAGGCAACCATAAGCATTTCATCGACCGGGAGTTGTACCGTAAAATAGAACCCGGAGGACATGTCGAATTACACTATGCGGCCCGCAGCAAATGCCTGTTGGCAATAAAAAAATCGGAACCAAACTAAAAATAATAACCATGAGGCTACTACTTATCAGCAATTCCACTAATCCGGGCGAACCGTACCTTAAATATCCTATCGGGCATATAGGCGACTTCCTCGGGCCGGTGCGCGAGGTCCTGTTCGTTCCCTATGCCGGGGTAACGTTTTCATACGACGAATACCTGCGCAGGGTACAGGAGCGGTTCGACGAGATAGATGTTACCGTGAAGTCGATCCACAGATGCGATGACCCGGCGCGTGCCGTCGCCGGAGCAAAGGCCGTGGTGGTCGGAGGCGGAAATACGTTCGCCCTCGTAAAGAAAATGCAGGAACAGGGGCTCATCGAGGCTATCCGCAACCGTGTTCGCGAGGGTGTACCGTATATAGGCTGGAGCGCGGGAAGTAATGTGGCATGCCCTACGCTTTGTACTACCAACGACATGCCGATAGTACAGCCCGCATCGTTCGAGTGCACCGGACTGGTGCCTTTCCAGATAAACCCGCACTACCTCGACCACAACCCCGAAGGCCATGCGGGCGAGACCCGCGAACAGCGTATCGAGGAGTATATCGAAGCGAACCCCGGCAGGTATGTGGTCGGACTCCGCGAGGGATGTATGCTGCGAATAGAGGACAATGGCATACAGCTCGTCGGACCCAAAACCATGCGGCTGTTCCGCCGCGGTGATAAGCCGCGCGAGCTCACCTGTGCGGACGACTTTTCATTTCTTATCCGATAGAGGGCACTTTAGTTTGAATAATAAACAATACTGTGGACCGGGAAACGATAGGAAGATTGGGTGAAGATGCAGCCGCAGATTGGCTCGAGGGCCACGGGTATGCGGTGCTTGAACGGAACTGGCGTTACGGTCGGTATGAAATCGATATAATAGCCGAGCGGGACGGGGAGCTGCATATCGTGGAGGTCAAGTGCAGGGCTGCGGACGGTCTCACACGGCCGGAAGAAGCTGTAACCCCGGCAAAATTCTCGGCGCTCAGAAGGGCGGCCGAGGAGTATATTTCACAGCGGGGTGTCGATGCGGATACAAGGTTCGACCTTGTTTCGGTCACCCACTCGGGTGGGAAGTTCGAAGTGAAGTTCGTACCGGAAGCCATGCTCCCGGAGTGGTAGGCAGGGGGCCGCTTGGGTGTCTCGTGTAATTGGTTTACTTTTGTATTACGGCCTGCGGAGTCTAATTCCAGGCCCCGGATGTTAAGCCGTGCTTTTTGAGAAATAAAGAATATGAAAAAAATTTACGATATACTTACGGGATGCCCGTTATTCCGGGGGATGACGTCCAAAGATATTGAATGCATACTTACGCGGGACGATGTTTCTGTTTCGGAATACTCTACCGGCCAGCTTATAGCACAGAAGGATACGGCCTACTCCGGCCTTATGATAATATTGACCGGCAGTGCCGAGGGCGTTTTCGTTTATCCATCAGGGCAAAAATCTGCAATAGAAACGCTGTCGCCGGGTGAACTTATATCACCCGCGTTCCTATTCGGGGGGTACAACCGCTTGCCGGTGGATGTTGTGGCTGCGGAAAATACGTCGGTGCTTACTCTCCACCGAGGTCTGCTTTTCGAACTGATGCAGGACTACACGCTGATTCTTTCCAATTTCATCGATATAATTTCCAACCGGGCCGGGGTGTGGCAGAAGCGTATATACGCGCTATCGTATAAGACCCTGCGGGAGAAGCTGGCTTCCTACCTGCTGGACCATACTCAGGACGGTTCGGCCGAAGTACCGGTGCCCGATATAAAAGAGATAGCCGACTACTTCTCGGCTACCCGCAGTTCATTACTCTCGGTTATCGAGGGTATGGAGAAAAAACACCTTATTGAATCCGACGGCCGGGTTATCCGTATATTAAACCGTTGCGGATTGGAGGAGGTTCTGAAATAACCGGTCGGGAATCTATGCTATTATATAATATAGGTATATGGTTATACGGTCTGGCTATACGCCTTGCCGCTCCTTTCAATGCTAAGGCACGCGAGTGGGTGCGGGGGCGAAAGGGCTGGCGGGAGAAAGTCGGAGGTCTCTTCCGCAACGGCGACAGGGTCATCTGGATACACTGTGCCTCTCTGGGAGAGTTCGAGCAGGGTCGACCTGTAATGGAGCGCATCCGGGGTGAACATCCTGAATACAAAATACTCCTTACATTTTTTTCCCCGTCGGGTTACCGTATCCGTAAGGATTACGAACATGCCGATGCCGTGGTATACCTGCCGCTCGACACGCCCCGTAACGTGCGGCGGTTTCTGGATGCACTCCGGCCGGAAATGGCGGTTTTCGTGAAGTACGAATTCTGGCTAAATTACCTGAGCGAGCTTGGACGCAGAGGCATCGGGACTTATATAATTTCGGCGATATTTAGGCCCGATTCGGTATTTTTCCGTCCCTACGGCGGCATGTTCCGTAGGGCTCTCGGGACGTTCTCTACCATTTTTGTCCAGAACCGGGAGTCTAAAGAGTTATTGGAAGGGATAGGCATTACTAATGCGGTGTTATCGGGAGACACCCGGTTCGACCGGGTGGCTGAAATTCCGGACACGGCAGGGGATGTTCCCGTCGCCCGCCGGTTCACTGCCGGAGGGGGCGATGTACTGGTTGCAGGCAGTACGTGGCCGCACGATGAGGAACTTTTAGCCTCGCTCCTTTCGGACCGGGCGGGCCTGAAAGTTATAATGGCCCCTCACGAAATCGAACCGGAGCGGATAGAGCGTCTTATTTCCGCGTTTCCCGAATCCGCCGTAAGATACACTGCCTGCGACGGGCAGACGGATATGGCCCGTTACCGGATATTAATAATAGATACCATAGGGCTACTCTCGTCCGTCTACCGTTATGGTAAATATGCCTACGTCGGCGGTGGTTTCGGAGCGGGGATTCATAACACCCTCGAGGCGGCCACCTACGGGCTGCCTGTGGCCTTCGGTCCCAATTACAGTAAATTTCGTGAGGCTAAGGAATTGATAGCGCTCGGAGCGGCCGTGTCGGTATCGACGGTGGACGAGTTGGTCGGTTGGTACGACAGCCTGACGGAAGCGCCCAGGCTATACGCCGATGCCAAAGCCAAGGCCCTATCATACATTGCTGCAAATAAAGGCGCTTCCGATACAATAATGTCCGTTATATTCGGGTCGAAACCAAGCCGTACCGCTCCAAAATAAGAGGTAAAGCAGGCGCTACGGTTCGGGTAAGCAGTCAGATGACTGCATCGACAGGATAAAAATTTATCAACCGGCCTTGCGGCCTTATAGGTTGCACCGGTTTTATGTCGAAATTTCCATTAAGTTAATTTGGGGCGAATTTCCAACCGGGCCGCCTCATTCCAAATCTCAGTCAGGGCGCGCTCTACCGGGCGGGATTTTTGCTTTACATTTATAAAAATCGCTGATTATGAAAAAACTTCTATTGTCTCTTATATTGTTTCTTGGTAGCCTTGCGGTGCTTTGCGCTCAAACAAGGCCGGAAGTCGTTAAAGAAACGTTCAGCTACGCCGAAAAGGACGGGGAAGTTCTCTTTTTGGACCGCTATTTCATAAGTTCAGCCGAAGAACAGCCCTGCATAATCTTTATGTTCGGAGGCGCGTTTGCCCGGGGTACCCGTGACCGGGAAGATTATATACCCTACTTCCATCATCTTGCCGGCAAAGGATATACGGTGGTGTCTATCGATTACCGGCTGGGCTTGAAAGGCATTGCCGAAGTGGGAGAACTCTCCGACGAAATAGCTGCCGGGATGCTTCTCAGCTCCATACGAATGGCCGTGGACGACTTGCTGGATGCAACGGCGTTCGTGCTCGACCGAGTGTGGGATTGGAAAATAGATAAATCTGCAATCGTACTTAACGGTTCCAGTGCCGGTGCGGTAACCGTGCTGCAAACAGAATACGAGCTTTGCAACGGTATGCTTGCCGACCGACTTCCCGAGGGCTTTTCCTATGCCGGGGTTATGGCCTTCGCAGGTGCGGTTCTCACCCTCGACAACAGTTTCGGGTACGCCCGGCCACCAGCACCTACCCTTCTGATGCAGGGCGACGCCGACAGGCAGGTGCCGTACAGTGTACTCCGGCTCGGTGATATAGGCTTTTACGGTTCAAAGTGGATATCGGAGGCGCTTGCTGCGGACGGAGTCAGTCATGCGTTTTATTCGTTCGAGAATTACGGTCACGAGATTGCGAGCGTGCCTATCCGTGAATATTGGGAGGAGATAGATTCTTTCCTTCTCCATTTCATCCAAAGGAAGGAGCCTGTAACACTTTTCCAAACCCTTAAACATAATGAAATCCCCGAAGTGGAGAACAAAGAATTCACTATTTCGGATTTTTTGAACGGGAATTACGGGCTTTAATGTTAAACCGTGTTTGCGGAAGGTACCACACTTCTGACGGCTATATTATTTAATTTACCGGCTACAATTTTGTCGGTAATTAAGATTTTGCAGGTCCGTTCACCGCGCAGTGAAATCAACATTGCCGTGCGGTAAATAGGGCCGTGCGGCTCTTTTTTGTATATTTGCGGGAATTAACCGATGGGTTGAAATGTCAGGCATCAGAGTAATAATGAAAGTTCATGCAGCGGTTCTTGCGGCCGTTATTTCGATATCTTGTTTCGGAACGTCCGGAGGTAACCGCGCCGCCGGAGATTCCGCTTCGGCGCCTTTGGCCGGTCAGGCGGAGTCTGCCGGTAAGGCGAACGGTTTTCCGGTACACTATACTTATACGGTAAAGAACGTCTATCCCCACAGCGAAGGTTCCTATACACAGGGTCTCTACTGGCACGACGGATATCTTTGGGAAGGCACAGGGCAATACGGCCAGTCCGCCCTTATGCAGGTGGACCTCAGGACCGGTGAGGCCCTGCGCACGGTGGAGCTGGATGCCGGGTATTTTGGCGAGGGGATAGCATTGTTGAACAACCGTATTTACCAGCTGACATGGCTGGAGGGTGAATGTCTCGTCTATGATGCGGAGACGCTGGGGATGGTCGGTTCCTTCGAATATGCCGGGCAGGGCTGGGGGCTTACTACTGACGGTACATACCTCTATATGAGTAACGGTTCCCACGAGATATTTGTCGTCGACCCGGCCGATTTCAGACGCCGAAACACGATTAGGGTATCGGTAGGTAGGCGGAGGCTGAACCAACTGAATGAATTGGAGTGGATAAACGGCCGTATATGGGCCAATATTTACGGGCTGGATCAGATAGCCATCATCAATCCGGAGGACGGAGTGGTCGAAGGTCTCGTTAACCTCGAGGGCCTGCTGCCAGACTCGGAGCGTACCCCGCGGACGGATGTACTGAACGGGATAGCTTACGACGAAACCACCGGCCGGATATTCGTTACGGGAAAAAACTGGAGCCGGTTGTTCGAGATAGAGATAATCGAGGTGTAGTCAACCGGTAGTGGCCTTCCGTTTCGGACAGCCGCTATATAGTCGCCGGAGACGGAAGCCGATATTTTGTGATAATGAATAATAGAGAGATAAGGGAACTTCTGCGAGAGAGGATTTTGGTGCTGGACGGAGGTTTCGGTTCGCTGGTGCAAACCTATAACCTCACCGAGCCGGATTTCCGGGGCGGTGAATTTGCCGACTGGCGCATACCCCTTACCGGGTGTTTCGATATACTTACCCTGACTCGTCCGGATGTAATAGCCTCCATACATGAAGCCTATTTCGCCGCCGGAGCCGATATAGTCTCGACGGATACGTTCAACGCGTCGGCCGTATCGTTGGCCGATTACGGTTTGCAGGAGTTCTCGTACAGGTTTAACCGGGCCGGAGCGGAAATCGCCCGGAAGGTTGCGGACCGCTTCGAAGCCGCGGAACCGGGACGTCCCCGCTTTGTGGCTGGGTCGGTAGGGCCCACCAGCAAGACGGCCTCCATGTCGGCCGAAGTCACTGACCCGGCTTCGCGTGACGTTACATTCGACGAACTTGCGGAAGCTTACACCGTGCAAATGCGTGGTCTGGTGGACGGCGGGTGCGACGTAATTCTTATCGAGACGATTTTCGATACACTTAACGCCAAGGCGGCAATATTCGCCCATAGAACGGTTTGCCGTGAGTCCGGTCGGGATATCCCGGTGATGCTCTCCGGCACTCTTGCCGATGCCAGCGGACGCACCCTCTCGGGCCAGACGGTGGAAGCGTTCTATACCTCGGTGGCCCATGCCCACCCAATAAGTGTCGGATTCAATTGCGCCTACGGGGCTAAACAATTAATGCCCTACCTCGAAAGGCTGAGTGCCGTATCCGAATTTCCGGTGTCGGCCCACCCGAACGCAGGCCTGCCCAACGTGATGGGCGGATATGACGAGACACCGGAAATGATGGCCGCGGATGTGGAACAGTACATGCTCCGGGGTCTGGTAAATATTATCGGGGGTTGCTGCGGAACAACCCCGGACCATATAAGGCTCCTCGCGGAAAAGGCACGCATGCATAAGCCCCGCACGATACCGCGGCAGCGTCATGAAACCGTTCTGAGCGGGTTGGAACCGTTGCGCATTACCAAGGAGACCAACTTTGTTAACGTAGGTGAGCGGACCAACGTCGCCGGTTCGGCCAAATTCGCGCGGCTTATCCGTGAAGGTAACTTCGAAGAGGCGGTGGGTATAGCCCGCCAGCAGGTTGAGGCTGGGGCGCAGGTTGTGGATGTCTGTATGGACGACGGGCTAATCGACGGGCCTCAGGCCATGACGTCTTTCCTGAACCTTGCCATGTCCGAACCGGAGATTGCCCGCGTACCGTTTATGATTGATTCCTCGTCGTGGGAAACACTCGAGGCCGGATTGAAATGTGTTCAGGGTAAAAGCCTTGTGAACTCCATATCGCTGAAGGAAGGCGAGACGGAATTCCTGCGCAAAGCCCGTGCAATCCGGGATTACGGTGCGGCGGCCGTAGTTATGCTCTTCGACGAAACGGGTCAGGCCGATACCTTTGCCCGGAAGATAGAAGTTGCCGGGCGTGCATACAACATACTAACCGGGGACGGGTTCCCGCCCGAGGATATCGTTTTCGACCCGAACGTGCTCTCTGTCGCAACGGGTATCGAGGAGCATAACGGTTACGGGGTCGATTTTATCGAAGCCGTTCGCTGGATAAAACAAAATCTCCCATATGCCAAAACGAGCGGAGGAGTTAGCAATCTGTCTTTTTCATTCCGCGGAAACAACAAGGTCCGTGAGGCGATGCATTCGGTGTTCCTTTACCATGCAATCCGGGCGGGGCTGGATATGGGTATAGTCAATCCCGCCATGTTGCAGGTATATTCCGAAATCGAACCGGAGTTGTTGGAACTCACCGAGGATGTGGTGCTGAACCGCCGTCCGGACGCAACCGAACGGCTTGCAGAAAATGCCGAGAAGATTAAAGGAGACCCGGCCGCTGTGCAGATTACCGCACAGGGCCAACAATGGCGCGAAGGCGACCTGCATTCGCGTATAGCGTGGGCCATGAAAAAAGGAATTACCGACTTCACAGAGCAGGATATTTTGGATGCATACGCCGCCGCCGGTTCGGCTCTCGGGGTTATAGACGGTTACCTGATGCCGGTAATGGACGAGATAGGGGTGTTGTTCGGCGAAGGTAAGATGTTCCTGCCGCAGGTGGTGAAAAGCGCCCGGGTGATGAAGAGGTCAGTGGATGTCCTTACCCCTTATATAGAAGGTGGAGGAGCGCAACGGTCAAATGCGGGAAAGGTGCTGATAGCTACGGTGAAGGGTGATGTGCACGATATAGGCAAGAATATCGTCTCGGTGGTTATGTCCTGTAACGGTTATGAGGTTAAGGACCTGGGTGTGATGGTTGAGAGCCACGTTATAGTGGAACAGGCCCGCTCGTGGGGCGCCGATGTGGTCGGGCTTAGCGGTCTGATATCGCCGTCGCTCGGGGAAATGATAAGGGTGGTTAAAGAGTTGCGTGATGCCGGTCTGGATGTACCGGTGGTTATCGGCGGGGCGACCACTTCGGAACTCCATACGGCAGTTAAAATAGCTCCGGAATATGGCGGGGTGGTGATACACAGCCGCGACGCTTCGGAAAATATAACCATCCTCTCGCGCCTTATCGGCGACGGAGGTGAAGAATATAAACGGGCCGTTAAAGAACGGCAGGCGGCTTTGCGGGAGTCATACGGGGGTGGTCGTAAAGAGAGCGGACAGCTATCGTTGGACAAGGCCCGGGCGAACGGCTACCGCCCTAAGGAATACGGTATACCGGTTCCGCGTTTTACAGGTATAAGGCGGTTCGACGCTTACCCTGTGGCCAAGGCTGCCCGGTATATCGACTGGAACTATTTTTTCCCGGCATGGGGCCTGAAAGGAAAATACCCTGCCATACTGGACGATGCGGAGAAGGGCGAAGAAGCCCGCAAGCTCCTCAAAGACGCACGGGAAATGCTCGACCGGATAGACCGTCAGGGTCTGCTCCGTTTGCAGGGAGCGGTGGGCATATTCCCCGCTTACCGCGACGGAGACAATATTGTGGTGGAAAAGCCGGACGGCAGCCTTGCGGTCCTTCCGCAGTTAAGGAATCAGGAGACCAAGGGAGTTTCGCAACAGGTGCCTGCGCATAAGCCCGGATGCCCATGCTGTAACGGTACCGTGAAAGCTCCCGGCGGCCTGAACCTTTCGCTGGCAGACCTGCTCCCGGGTAAGGAAGAGGGCGGGGGATATATCGGTGCGTTCGCACTTACCTCGGGTATAGGGCTGGATAAACTGGCGGGCCGGTACCGGCTGCAGCGGGACGAGTATTCGGCCATAATGGCCAAGCTATTGGCCGACCGTCTGGCCGAAGCTTTTGCCGAGGCGGTCCATACGGATGTGCGCAAAGATATGTGGGCCTACGAGACCGGAAATCCGCAACCGGTGGAGGAGGTACTTGCCAATAGGTACGAGGGCCTGCGGGTGGCACTCGGTTATCCTTCGGTACCCGACCATTCGTTAAAGAGTGAGGTTCTCGACCTGCTCGGCGGCGACCTTCCCTTAACCCTTACGGAGAATTACATGCTCGACCCGGGAGAATCGGTCTGCGGCCTGATATTCGCCCGCAGGGACTTCGGCCATTTCAGCGTTGGTCGTATCGGGCCCGACCAGTTGGAGGATTACGCCCGTCGCCGCGGAATGGACCCCACGGAAATAACACGCCTTATGCAGCAGCATGTATTGGAATAATATGCCGGATGGGATGTCGGCAGACCTGCATATACATACTGCATACAGTCTGGACGGCGAGGTGTCGCCGGGTTGGGTTGTGGATCGGTGTATTGCAAAGGATATACGGGTGTTCACCGTTACCGACCATAATACCGTGTCGGGAGCCCGCGAGGTTGCCGCAATACTGGCCGGTGGGGACCGAAAGGGTAGGGACACGGTGGACACAGATGCCCTCCCGAGGTTAGGTATGGCAGGATACCGCCGATGTTTTATCCCGGGTGTTGAACTGGACTGTATGTACGGCGATGTTCATCTGCACCTGCTGGGATTCGGAATCGACACTTCCGCCCGGGATTTCTATACAATGGAGCGGGAGGTGAACAGAATATCGTGTGAGGCGTCCGGGGCTATGATTGATAACCTCGTCGGGCTCGGATTCCCGGTCGACAGGCAGGAGGTCCTCCGGGCCGCCGGGGACAGGGAACCCACGCCCGAACTGATTATCGATACCATGCTGAAGGAGGACAACCGTGGCTGTCCCCTGCTGGAACCGTATTTCCCCGGCGGTGCGAGGTCCGGAATGCCCCACTTCAATTTCTATTTTGACTGGTTTGCCCAAGGGTGTCCGGCATACGTTCATTGTGAGTATATGCAGTTCCGTGATGCCGTCGCGCTGATATGCGACAACGGCGGGGTACCCATCGTGGCGCACCCGGGCCAGAATTTCAGGGGCCGGGAAAGGATGGTGGAAAAATTACTCAATGAGGGTGCCGCGGGGCTGGAGTGTTTCAATAATTATCATACGGACGACCGGGCCGCATTCTTCGCGGACATTGTGGTTCGCAACGGTGCGCTTATGACCTGCGGGAGCGATTTCCACGGCAAGGTCAAACCCCTCATCGGCTTGGGTGAATACGGGGCGCCGGGGTCGTACGCCGATTATCTCGACCGGTCGGTACGCAGGCTTACGGCCGCACTAAGCTCCGTTATTATATAATCCACGGAAAATTGGCTAATTTTACGGTTCGAACACAGGAAGATGAAGACTACCGATATAGTAAGAAAGGCGGAGCGCGACGGGCGGCCGAGGTTCGCCATAGAGATGCTGCCGCCGCTGAAGGGAGACGGGGTGCAGTCTATTTTCGACGCAATCGATCCGCTGATGGAGTTCGAACCGGCTTATATAAACGTTACGTGTCACCGTGAAGACGTTAAATATGTGGAAAGGGAGGACGGACTTCTGGAAAAAAGGGTTGTCCGACGCCGTCCCGGTACGGTGGGTATCTCTGCCGCATTGATGCGTCGATACGGCGTGGAGGTGGTGCCGCATATAATTTGCGGGGGTCTTTCGAGGTACGATATAGAGGATGCACTGATTGACCTCGACTTTCTGGGTATAAATAATGTCCTTGCACTGCGCGGAGACTGTCTCAAAGGGGAGAAGGTTTTCCGTTCCCACCCCGAAGGGCATGCCAATGCCGTGGACCTCGTGCGGCAGATTGCCTCTATGAATACCGGCTCTTTTATAGACTGTGAGGTGGCTCACTGCCGAAATTCGGCATTCTGCGTAGGTGTGGCTGGTTACCCGGAGAAGCATGCAGAGGCTCCCAACCTCGACCACGATATTCGCTATCTTAAGGAGAAGGTCGATGCCGGAGCCGATTATATCGTTACACAAATGAGTTTCGACAACGGCAGGATACTCGATTTTATCGAACGGTGCCGAGCGGCCGGAATCAATGTGCCGATAATTCCGGGTCTAAAACCGTTTGCAACCAAGTCGCAGCTTACCGTGCTCCCGCAGGTATTCCATGTGGACCTTCCGCAAGAGCTGGTGGACCGGGTGGAAAAATGCACCGACAACTCCGAGGTGCGAAAGGTAGGTATAGACTGGGCTGTACGTCAGGGTCAGGAACTTATAGATGCAGGTATCCCCCTGCTTCATTTTTATCCGATGAGTAAGACAGACAATATGTACGAGATAGCCCGGCAGTTGTTCGGAAAAAAATAGCCACTATGGAAAAACACATTATTAATAAAGTCGGGGAATTATACGACCGGGTGCGGTCGTTGCGGCGTGCAATCCATGCAACTCCGGAACTCTCTTTTGCCGAGCATTATACACAACAATTGATTTGCAGCGAGCTGGACCGGGAGGGAATATCCTACCGAAAAATTGCCGGGACAGGGGTGCTGGCTATAATAGAGGGACGGGGAGACCTGAAAAATGCAATTGTACTCCGGGCGGACATGGACGCCCTTCCGGTCAGGGAGGCTACCGGGCTGCCGTTCTCGTCCGGTAACGACGGCGTAATGCATGCATGCGGGCACGATATGCACACCGCCGCTCTGATAGGAGCATTACTTTTACTAAACTCGGAAAGGGACCGGATAAACGGGACCGTATTTGGCCTGTTCCAGCCCGGTGAAGAGGTGTGGCCCGGCGGGGCCACTCTTGTGCTGAAAGAGAACCCCTTCGACGGGTATAACATACGTGCGTTCGTAGGTGAGCATGTCGACCCGGAGCTTCCCACCGGAACATTCGGTTTCCGCTCCGGTAAATATATGGCCTCCACCGACGAACTGCATATCACCGTTACCGGCGAAGGCGGACATGCCGCAATGCCTTACCGGCTGAAAGACCCTGTCGTTGCTTCCGCCGCCATTATTATGGCTCTTCAGCAGTTAGTCTCGCGGAACGCCAATCCGGCAGTGCCCACCGTCCTTTCTATCGGACGGGTTACGGCCGACGGCGCGACAAACGTCATTCCCGATACGGTGACAATGGAAGGAACCTTCCGCACCTTCGACGAGTCATGGCGGGCAGAAGCTAAACAGCGGCTACGCGCTATCGTGGAGTCCACGGCAACCGCCTACGGCGTTACTGCCGCTACGAAAATCAGCGACGGCTACCCGTGTGTTTACAATGACGAGGATATTACCGCCCGTTCGGTCGACATAATAGGCCGTACTTTCGGGCAGGAGCATATCCGGATGCTCGATGTGCGGACAACCGCAGAGGATTTCGGCTATTATACGACCCTCTACCCATCGGTGTTTTACCGTGCCGGAGTAGGAGGTACGGCGTGCGACGGCTCGGCCGGCAAACTCCATAACGCAATGTTCAACCCCGACGAGGATTCCCTTAAATACGCCGTGGCCGGGCTTGCCGTTCTGGCGCTCTTTTTATAATCCCGTCAAAAGAGGGAACCATATTACTTGTAATACGACATACCGTTTGCGGTACGGTCGTATTTTTTTAATGTCTGGTCCATCTATCTCCGGGTATGGAAATTTTCCCCGACCACCGGTCCTACCCTCACTTCGATGGTCTGTCCTTATTCACGCCATTAGCGTCTCGCATGGTAGCCCGCCGATGTGGGTAGTTAAATCTTGTTCCTGCATAGTAAAAAATCTATGTACCGCGGGGCCACCACCCGTGTGTCATTTTCCATTCACCCGGTTCAATCCGTTCAATATACGATTAACTCCGGAAGGTCTAAATTTATTCCCGGGGTATGCACCGGACGGCAGGATGTTTGCTTTTTCATAGCATACAGTAAACATTTATAGAATATTATGTCAGTTATACTACGAAAATTATTTCCGGCCGTGTTGCTTTTAAGCCTTCCGGCTATGGTAAATGGGCAGAAAATAGGAATAAAAAGCAACCTCCTGTATGATGCGACGGCCACGATTAACTTCGGGTTCGAAACGGCCCTGGGCAGTAATACGACACTCGACGTATCGGGTAACTTCAACGGGTGGAGCTTCGGCGACGCGCGGTGGAGGCACTGGCTTATACAGCCCGAATTCCGTTACTGGTTTTGCGACCGGTTCGCCGGCCATTTCGTAGGTGTCCACGGTCACTATGCGCAGTATAACGTGGGCGGCATCAATTTCAACGATAATATGAAGAATAACCGCTATCAGGGTTACCTGTACGGTGCCGGTTTGTCGTACGGTTACCAATGGGTCATCGGGAAGCATTGGAACCTCGAGGCCACCATCGGTGCCGGTTTCGCACGGCTTTTCGACCGGAAGTACCCACTTGCCGAGTGCGGCTCCATGATTCGCAAGGCTCACCATACCTACTGGGGTCCTACCAAAGCGGGCGTATCCTTTATTTATATAATAAAATAGAAGAGAGAGTATGAAAAAGTTTATTTCCGTATACATATGCCTTACGGCTCTGTTGTGTACCGGTGCACTTGCGTCGGACTACGGCAGGGAGACCGTAGGGGTCGATAATGTGGATATCCGGCGCCGCGGTGAAGCTGTGGACGTCGATATGACGATATTGTACGATAAACTGGTAATTCGTAATGACGAGCAGCTTACCGTTACCCCCCTCATTATATCTGGAGGCGATACTGTGGCTCTTCCTCCGGTTTTATTCCGCGGGGAGGTTTTCGATATAGTGGCACAGAGGAAGGCTGGGTTTTACGAGGAGTTCGGCGCGGCTGACGCCCCGTACGACAAGGTGGTTTTCAGCCGCTCCGAGCGGAAAAGCCGGGAACATGCCCTGCACGGTAAAAGTACTCCGGTCCAGACTGACGAAGACGTTATCCGGTATGCGGGAACGTTTATGTACCCCGTCTCTTCGGGAGCCACCGTTATTCTGGTTCAGGAGATAGAGAACTGCGGCGGTGCCGACCTCGCGGACGTGCGAACGGTGGGCACGATAGCTCAGCCCGTGGCGCCGCGCATATCTTTCCTCGTTCCCGTGATTACCGAAACCGCGCCACGTAAAGCCACTCTGACGGCACATATAAATTTCGAACAGGATAAATACGTGGTGAAACCGGAGATTGCCGAGAACCGTGCGGAACTCCAGAAAATATACGACTTTACCAACGAGATGATAAGCGACGATGACATCGAAGTTCGCCGTATAATCGTACGCTCCTATGCCTCTCCGGAAGCCACCTACGACTACAATGCGCGACTGTCGCAGCACCGTGCAGAAGCCGTCCGGGATAACGTGATAGTCAGTATGGACCTTAACGGGGCAATGTTCGATACCCAAAGTGTCCCCGAAGATTGGGACAGCCTGCGAACATGGATATCGGATTCGAACCTTCCGTCGAAAGACGAACTTCTCCGGATTATCGATACTACGTCTGACCCTGACGCAAGGGAAGCGAAAATTAAGGAGTATGACCGTTCGTCCTACAATATTCTCTATGCGGACGTTTACCCCAATCTTCGCCGTACGGATATAGAAATAGAATATGACCTCAAGCCGGTGACGCTCGAACGCGGTCTTGTCCTTATAGAGGCCGACCCGTCGAAGATGAGGCTCGATAATATGATGGAGGTAGCGGAATATTACGGGCGGGACTCGAAGGATTACGAACGTGCACTGCATACCACCCTGCGGTATTATCCGTATGAAGTGGCACCGAATAACAATATGGCGGCGCTTGCCCTTATGGACGGTAATACGCATTCGGCCCGTCAATACCTCGAGAGGTTTCAGGACCATCCCGAGTGCCTTAACAATCTCGGGATAGCCGCCCACCGTGACGGAGATACCCGCCAAGCAGAAGAATATTTCCGCCGTGCCGCCGATATGGGTTGTGAAGAGGCCCGTTACAATCTGGAACACATAGCTTACCTCGGATATTAAAAAACTCAGATATGAAAGAAGAAAATCTCCAAAACCCGGTGGATATGTTTTATACGGGTGAGTTCGAGAAGCAGGAACAACCGTATCCCGGCGTACAGGCCGAAATGAAACCCGTTCCCGACTGCGGCGAGAAGAGTTACGTGGGGCATGGACGTCTGGAAGGCCGTAAGGCCCTTATAACCGGAGGCGACTCCGGTATAGGACGGGCGGTGGCTATCGCCTTTGCCCGCGAAGGTGCGGATATAGTGGTCAACTATCTCCAGTCCGAACAGGAGGATGCCGATTCTCTTAAAGAGTTGCTGGAAAGCGAGGGCTGTACCGTCCACCTTATTCCGGGCAGTTTACAGGATGAGCAGTTCTGTGTACGGCTCGTAACCCAAGCCGTCGAGAAATTGGGCGGACTGGACCTGATGGCGCTTGTAGCCGGTCGTCAGCACTCGGTGGAGAATATTGAGGATCTCACTACCGAACAGTTCAGGGAGACATTCGAGATAAATGTATTCTCACTGTTCTGGCTGACGAAGGAAGCTCTTAAACACCTTCCGGAGGGTTCCAGCATCGTTACCACCACCTCCATCCAGGATTATAAACCTAGCCCGAACCTGCTCGATTACGCTTCCACCAAAAGTGCCATTACAGCATTTACCCGGGCACTTGCAAAGCAGGTTGCCAAAAAAGGAATCAGGGTCAACTCCGTTGCACCCGGGCCTATCTGGACAGCGCTGCAGATAAGCGGTGGCCAACCACAAAGTAAAATTCCCGAGTTCGGCCATAATACCCCGATGGGCCGTGCGGGCCAACCGGTGGAACTCGCCGGTGTATACGTATTCCTCGCCTCCAACGAATCCAGCTACGTGACCGCAGAGGTTTACGGTGTTACAGGCGGCAACCATACGGAATGATAATATACATTATTTATGGAAAAGAAGAAATTGAAACGAACGCCTATCGGAGACTACTCCGGCAGGCAATACAACGGAGACAAACCAGATAACGGGGGGCGCTACCAGAGCGATTATCAGAACTGGAACCGCGAAAAACCGATACTCCAGAATGAACGCAGCCATCCCGACACCGACCGGATTGCCGAAAAGAAGCATTCCGGCAAATAGGTGGTACCGTGTTACAAACAGCCCCCTGTTCTATTGGAGAACAGAGGGCTGTTTTTTATATCAGCGAGTCGGGCCGAATCCGGCCCCTGAAACGGCACACTCTTGAAGGCGGTTAATCTTTACGCCAGAAAGTAAGCCATTTCTTACGGCGTTTCTTAAGCCCGTAACCGTACCCGTAGCCGTATCCATACCCGTAACCGTATTTCTTGCCGATTACGATTCCTTTGATTACGTACGTGAGGTTCTTGAGTTTCTTGTCCCGGTATAGTTCTTCGGATTTACGCAGGAACTGCTTCCGCGATATACCCGAACGGGTTACATAGATAGTGGCGTCGCTTACCCGGTCGATAATTATGGAATCCGTTACCAATAAAACCGGTGACGAGTCGATAATAACCATATCGTAATGCGCACGGGCATATTGGAAAAATTCCTCCAGCCGCTCGCCCATCAACAACTCTACGGGATTGGGCGGGAAAATTCCGGACAATGCCACGTCCAGATTGTCGTTAAGGGTGGTCTTATGAATAACGTCCTGCGGTTTCAGTGAATTTTCTGAAAGGTAAGCCGACATTCCTTTGGATCCGTGTATCGACAGCGTATCGTCCATATTCGAGTTCCTCATATCGAGGTCCACCAGCAGGACTTTTTTATTTGTCGTGGCGTAGGTAAGGGCAAAGTTGAGCGAGAAAGAACTCTTACCCTCGTTGGGTACGGAGGAGGTGACGATTACGACCTTATCCTCCTTGCCTTTCATAATGAACCGCATATTGGTGGCCAGAAGCCGGTACATCTCGACCACTCTCGAACGGTCGCCCGCTTCCACGACGATGTCGTTTTTGCCAATCTTCTCCGGCACTTCGCCCAGCACGGGGGCTTTGGCCAGCGCTTCGATATCCTCTTTCGATTTGATTTTGGTATTCAGTAGCTCGAGCAGGTAAATTATCGCGATGGGTACCAGTCCGCCCAAAACCAAAGCGAGGAACAGTATAATAATTTTCCGGGGCCTGACCGGTAAATCGTCTGTGTAAGCACTGTCGATAATTTTAGCGTTCGGCGAAACCATCGACAGGGATATCGCCGATTCCTCCCGCTTCTGCAAAAGGTAGAGGAAAATAGATTCGGTAATCTCTTTTTGCCTCAGGATATTCCTGTATTCCCTTTCGTTGGTAGAAAGGTTCCTTATTTTAGTGGAGAAAGAGTTCTCTTTACGTTGCAGGTTTTCGAGCGTTACGTTATAACCCCGTTCGGAACTTTTGATTCCGACGATGATATCGTTTCGAAGTAGCGTCAATTGGTTCTCGAGTTCAATCATCTGGGGGTTATTCTCCGTCATCACGTTGGCCAGCTCCCGCCTGCTTAGCTGCTTCTTGTTGTATTCTTCCATAAGGGCCAGCAGGGACAAATCGGTTATCCCGAGACTGGAAGGTACCGGAGAGTATTGATTCTGTGGGTCCAGAAGGTAACTTTCGACGGAGGTTAGTATCTCTCTCTGAAGTTCAATTTCTGCTATCCTCTTATCGTATTCCGACCCGGAAGCCAGATAAAGTCCCGCTTCGGCTTGAAGGTCCGTAAGTTCGTATTTTTTCTTATAACCCTCGACGTCCTTCTCGACATCGTCGAGTTGTGCGGAAATTACCTCGAGACGTTCGTCGATAAATTCTATTGTCTGGTCTGTAACCCACCGTTTGTCGTCGATAGCCTGACGGTTGTAAAACCCTATCAGGATGTTTATTATATCTTCGCTTTTTTCCGGGGTGGGAGAAATCATTGATATATCCACAACCCCGGAGGTTTTATTTATACTGTTTATGGAAATTTCGTCCTTCCCGTTCCAGTGGGAAAGCTGTGCGATTACCGGGTAATCGCCCCCGTAGCCGGAAAAATTCAGGGATATGGTTCCCCACGGTGATTCGGCCTTCTGACCCGCATTGAGTGTGGCGGTAAATTCTCCGTCCCGGTCCTTTATAAGGAACTTACCGTCCTGCTGTAAGTTTATATAAAACTCCCCTCTTTGCCCGTTGTAATCCTCCACGAACAGTTCCACCGGTGATGATTTATACAGTTCGGAACTTTTTATCCGTCCTTCTGCAATATATTTTACATTCAGGTTAAGGCTGTCGCTTACCCGCATCATCAGCGTGCGGGAACGCAATATTTCCAGTTCGTTGTCGATATTGCCCGAACTTCCACCAATTCCTAAATCCTGGAATATCTGGAAATCGGCAACCGACTGCCCACGATTTTCATCTTTAAGAAGGATTTTTGCAGTCGACCTGTATTCTTCCGAAGCATACCGCAGGTATATATATCCCCCGATTAAGAATAATACCACACAAGCCAAAATATAATACCACCGGGTTACATAAGGGTGGATTATTTCATGTATGCTTTTTTCCTGCTGCGCGTTCTGGGCTTCGGAGTTTTGCTGTATATTATCCATGAATTGAGACGGTTTAACTGAGTAACGCAACGATAGTTACCAGGAGCGACAGCAGCGATACACCTATGGAGAGGTTCTGGTTGTAGGATGACGATCCTGAGCGTGCCCTATTCGGCTGTACGTAGACCACGTCGTTCTGTTGGAGGTAGTAATAATCGGAGGCAAATACTTCCGGTGACGTGAGGTCCAGCCGGTGGTGGGTTTGCACCCCGTCCGTATCCCGTGCTATAAGAACGTTGTCGCGCTTCCCGTAGATAGTCATATCACCGGCCATCCCGAGAGCTTCGAGAATGGTTACCTTTTCATCGCTTATGGTATATGTACCCGGCCGGGCAACCTCTCCGAGTATGGTGACCTTGTAATTGATAAACCGTATATTGACCACCGGGTCGTCTATATAATGGCTCAGGAGGCCGGTCATATATCCTATCGCTTCGGATTTGGTCTTTCCGCCTAAATTGACCTTGCCAAGCACGGGGAAATTGATATAGCCTTCGCTGTCAACAAGATATCCCATAACATTCAGGGTCTCATGGTTGACGTTGGTCGCCCGCGACATATTCATATTGTTAAATATCTCGGCCGCCTCGGGAACCAGAGAACTGACGGTAATATTCAGGTTGTCGTTAGGCATTATTCTAACTTCATACGCCGTTATTACCCCGGTCATATCCATTTCGTCGATTCCCTGAAAATAGACGGTCTTTTTAGTAGACGCGCAGGAACATACGGCAAGAGTAAAGAGGGTGAAAGCGAATATTTTCTTCATTACTATTGTATAGTCTATATATTTCCAAACAATTTGTCGTTGGCGGGCGCGACCATCTCGACCGCTTTTAACACCCGGTTGTCGGTCAGCCTTTCGGCATGTTCCGGTCGATGGGAATCGGTGCCTATCAGGTCGACGAGGTCGTTTTTCACCAGCATCTCGGCAATTCCCTTCACATCCTTTCCGTACCCGCCGCTGAGCGAAAACAGATTGAGTTGTAAGAGGCAGCCCGCCTTCCTTAGGTTTCTGAAAGGAACAGGGTCTTTCCCATAATACGCATACCGCTCCGGGTGGGCCATTACCGGCCTGTAACCCCGGGTCTGCAATTTGAACAACGTGTCGAAAAGCCCCAACGGCTCACGGCGCATCGAGGATTCTACCAGTATATGTTTTCCATCCAATGTAAGGAACTCCTCTCCGGATTCCAGTTTTTCCATGAAAAACATATCGATAAAATACTCAGCCGCAAAGTTAAACTTTATTCCGATATTACGTTTTGCAAGTTGCGAGGAAAATTCTGTAGCCGCCCGGGCGATGGTCGTACTATCGTTGGGATAGGTGTCCCCTTTGATATGTGGGGTGGCATAGATATGCCTGATACCAGCCTTCTCCATCAGAGCGGCCATCTGGAGCGACTCCTCCATCGAGGATGACCCGTCGTCCAACCCCGGCAGGATGTGGCAATGTATATCGGTTGAAAAATTAAGGCTTGCAGTTTTCTTCTTTCCCAGTCCGAACATCCCGTAAAGTTAGTTAATAACCTGGTTTTTGTCAAGTTCGAGACCCTGGGCGAAGGCTTTCTCCATTTCCGGCGAGTCCAGTATCCGGCTGAGCAGAGTTCCGCCCTTTTTTTCCTTGAGGATTTCGTCGAGTTTTACGTAGACCGAATTGTTGGATTTGAATTCCGGTACGACGATTTTCAGTATCCTTATCAGGTTGAAATCGTTCTGGTAGGGCAGTGTGGCTTCTATATAATCGAATATTTTCTTCACCTCGTTAAAGTCGTACTCACGCACCTTCGCCCGGTTTATCCTCTTATATAACGTGGGAAGGATTTCTTCTTCTTTGTTCAGCACCTCCTCATAGAGCTTTTCACCGGGACGCAGGCCCGTATAGACAATCTTGATTTCACGCCCGACTTCATAACCGGAAAGCCTTATCATATTCTTGGCCAGGTCCACGATTTTTACACTTTCGCCCATATCGAACACGAATATCTCGCCGCCTTTGCCCAATGCTCCGGCCTGCAGCACCAGTTGGCACGCTTCCGGTATAGTCATAAAAAACCGGGTTATTTCCGGATGGGTAACCGTCACGGGTCCGCCCTCCTCGATCTGCTTCGAAAAGCGCGGAATGACCGAACCGTTCGAACCGAGCACATTGCCGAACCGCGTGGTTACGAATGCCGTCTTGCATTCTTTATTAAGCGACTGTATATATATTTCCGCCATCCGCTTCGTACAACCCATCACGTTGGTCGGATTTACCGCCTTGTCGGTGGATATCATTACAAACTTTTCGCACCCGTATGTTACGGCAAGGTCCGCCACGTTTTTAGTACCTATGATATTTGTCTTGACCCCCTCCATCGGAAGGTTCTCTATCATCGGAACATGTTTGTATGCCCCGGCATGGTATACCACATCGGGCCGGTATTTTCGGAAAATTGTTTCCAGAACATCCTTGTCCCGGATACTTGCGAGTTCGATGGCGAAGTCTTTGAAGTTACATGACTCATGCAATTCGAGTTCTATTTCGTAGAGGGGCGACTCTGCAATGTCGAGAAGGATTATTTTTCTCGGTTCGAACCGCGTCAACTGGCGGACTATTTCGCTGCCGATAGAACCGGCGGCACCCGTTACCAGAATGGATTTGCCTTTTACCTGCTGCCTTACGTTATCGTCGTCGAGTTCGATAACACCCCTTTCAAGAAGGTCCTCGATTTTGATATTCTTAATGTTATTTATAGAAAAGTCCCCGCTTACCAGCTTATCGAGGTTGGGAACCTCTTTAATCTCTACCTTAAATTCCGAACAGAGTTCCAAAAGCTGTTTCTTGCGCGTAACGTTCATCAGCTTCTGGGCAATTATGAGCATATCGACATCTTCTTTTATGAAGATGTCTGGTAACTGCTTGTATTTGTAAATCTTAACCCCGGCCAGTATTTTGCCCGCACTGCGGTTGGACGAATCGATGAAAGCCGTTATATGGAATTGGATATCCGGCGTATTGGCAAGTACGTGCTTGAGCATTACAAGATACTGCTCGCTCCCGTATATTACCACGTTTTTCTTCTCACGGATAGTAACGAAGTTCCGCGCAAACAGGGCTTTGAATACAAGCCTGCTCGAAATCATGGTACTGAGCAGCATAGTGTATTCTATCCACAGGAATGAGAACGGAGTAAAAAGTGTCGGGGAAACAAAATAGAGCAGACCGTCCAGCAAAACTATCGCAACTTCACCGGCGGTAAGGCAATAGAAAATCCTGATAATATCGTGCGTGCTTGTATACCTTATAATTCCCGAATAGGTCCGGAATATTATAAAACTTATAAGCCGCACTCCTAAAATAATGCAACAGAATCCGGCGAGAATATGCCAATCGAAAGAATAATGGCTAAGATTGACTGTGATAAAAATAGCGGCGAGAATGGCGAAGGCACATAAAATCAGGTCGATAAGGAATACTATCCACCGTGGAGCAAAATGCCTTTTGCTCAAAAGATATGAGTATCTCATGGCTTTTATTGTACGCATATTAAGTTGGCAGAACAGGGTTTGGGTACGCAAAGTTACTCAATATAAAACTATTTCCAAACTCACGCGTACCGGCAGGGCTACATCTTTATAGATGCATAGACCTGCAAAATAATTGCACCGGTTTAATAAAAAATTTACCGTCTCCCGATTTTGTATGCAAATGAAATGCCAACTTTATAGGGAAGCCACTCCCCGCTGTTGTTCAGCCCTATGTAGCGGGCCTGATCGCTTTTATAGAATCCCCGGTACCGGGACAATTGCCAACCCGCCGCTCCGTACACATCCAGCAGCCACCGTTCGTTTATCGGTACTTCATACCCGATGCTCGCACCGAATGAGAATCCCCAGCCTTTCTGATATTTTCCGGTATTAATATAGTTCCATTTGGACATCCTGAACGCGTGGGCACCTGCATACCCACCGGCGTAAAAACCCTTGAAAGCCCGGACCGGGTAATATCTCAGTTCCGGAATGAACTGGCCGATGACCATCGGATTGCCTTTGATGCTTTTCCACGGGGATACGACAATATCGTTGTTAAAAGTGAAATGTTCCCCGACCCGGGTCTCGACCGAGGCATTGGTAACCCCCACGGCCCAGTAAAGAGCGTTGAATTTTATATAGGTCTGACCCCATACAGCACTATTGATTGTGAGAAAGATTATTATCGCAATTGTTTTTTTCATTATTAGGTGTATTTCGTAACATCAATGTATTTTGGTGCTTGTACGGTCGGTCTTATGTTTTACTTCCGTGAAATTTTCTATTGTTAAAATTACCTATATTTACATCCCGCAAAATTAACGTACGAAATTAATATTTATGATAATTACCTATTGAAAGTGCAGAAAAAGTTATTTATAGTGGTTAATGTAGATAGTTTTTTCCTGTCGCATCGGAGGGAGATTGCATCGGCTGCCGTTGCCCAAGGATATGATGTTACCGTTATAGCAAGAGATACCGGTCATAAAAATAAGATTTTTTCACTGGGCGTTAAGCATATCGACCTTCCGATAGACAGGGCCGATATGAATATCAGGAAGGAATGGCAACTATGTAAATTCCTTACAAATTTATACCGGAAGGAGAAGCCGGATATTATCCATCACGTAGGACTAAAAATCATCTTATGGGGAACTATCGCCTCGGTCCGGGCGGGATGTCGTAATGTTGTTAATGCTGTGAGCGGATTAGGTATTATGTTTTCTGAAGGAAGGGTTTCTTTGATTGCAAAATCTATATTGATTACGCTCCGGTTATATTGCCGTAAGATCAATATAATTACCATTTTTCAGAATAAGGACGATTATGATTTGTTTCGTTCGTACGGTATTGTATCGGATGAAAACTCTGTAATTATTCCAGGTTCGGGTGTGGACCTCGATAAATACCTGTACTCTCCTGAACAGAAAGAGGATAAGTTGCACATAATTTTTACGGCCCGGATGCTCGAGGAAAAAGGTGTATATGACCTTATCAAAGCAGCTGAAATTTTACGGGAAAAATACGCTCGAAAGATTAGATTTATTTTATGCGGCGGTATCGATCCGAACCCCAAAGGTATCACTAAGGAATATCTCACAGATTCCTGCGACGGGGACTATATATGTTGGTTAGGTCATCGTACGGATATAGACCGGTTACTTCGTTCTTCCCATATCGTTGCTTTTCCGTCTTATTACAGAGAGGGTATCCCCAAATCTTTGATTGAGGCTGCCGCAGCCGGTAAACCGATCGTAACATGCGATTCGGTAGGTTGCCGTGATGCCGTGGTTCATGGTGTTACGGGCTTACTGGTGCCTGCCAAGAGTCCCGAGGCCCTTGCAAAGTCATTGGAGATATTGATTGACGACGATAAAAAGCGACATGCAATGGGAAAAGAAGCCCGCCTGCTGGCGGAACAAAAATTCTCTCTGACTGCGGTTATAGAAGAGCATTTAAACATATACAGTAGTTTTGCAGAAAGTTAATCCCGTGAAATGAAATTACTAATAACCGGTATAAATGGCTTTGTCGGAAGGAATTTGGTGGAAGACCTGTCTTCAAAGCATGAAATTTACGGCCTTGATATAACTTCCTGCGAATTACCCGGAGTAATTGCGACTTTTGGTTGGGACGAAATAGAAAATTTCAAATCCTTATCATTCGATGTAATAATTCATTTAGCCGGGAAAGCCCATGATGTTAAGAAAAATGCGAAGCCGGAAGAATATTTCGAAATCAATACCGGCCTGACTAAGAATATTTTCGATTTTTTCCGGGAATCCAGAGTGTCGAGATTTATTTTTTTTAGTTCTGTTAAGGCGGCTGCAGATTATGTTCCCGGAGATACATTGACGGAAGATATTTCACCCCGCCCGGTAGGACCCTATGGCGAAAGTAAGATAGCGGCGGAGAATTATATTATGGACAATCTTAACGATTTCCCTGAAAGTTTCAAATCCAAATACGTCTATATACTAAGGCCATGCATGATTCATGGTCCGGGGAACAAGGGAAATCTTAACCTCTTATTCTCAATTCTGAAAAAAGGAATTCCATGGCCGTTAGGGGCTTATGAAAACAGACGGTCATTTACTTCTATTGAAAACTTGAAGTATATTATCGACGGGCTGGTCGAAAAAAAAGTTGAAACGGGAATATATAATGTGGCCGACGATGAGGCATTATCCACAAATGAATTGGTGAGGGCTATATGTGAGGCCATAGGTAAAAAATGCCTGATTATAAAATGCCCCAAAAAGTTAATTAAATTTGCGGCTCTTTTGGGCGATAAATTATGCCTCCCTATTAATACTGAAAGGCTGGAGAAACTCACGGAAAACTATGTGGTTTCCAATAATAAATTAAAAAAAGCCCTCAAAATTGAATCTATGCCGGTTTCTGCCCTTCAAGGTATAGAAAGAACTGTTAAAAGCCTTTAAAATATATGGAGAGTTGGATTTTTTACTCAGTTGTTTTTTTAATATTATTCGGTATTCAAAACTTCTATTTCCTGCTTGCGGATAAATACAATATTGTCGATAAACCAAATGAAAGAAGTTCCCATACCACGGTGACTCTCCGGGGAGGCGGGATAATATTCTATATAGGTGTCTTGCTTTATGGATTCCTGACGGGATTCCACTATCCGTATTTTATTGCAGGTCTGACCTTGATAGCAGGGGTCAGTCTTGTAGATGACATAAGATCTGTTTCTAATAAAATCCGATTGGTATTTCATTTCTCAGCGATGCTGTTGCTGTTTGTTCAGTGGGGTTTGTTTCATGGAATTAATGTCTGGTACTTACCAGTGGCGCTAATCTTTTGTACCGGTATAATAAATGCGTTCAATTTCATGGACGGGATAAACGGAATGACCGGCGGTTACAGCCTTGCGGTGATGGGCCCGCTTATTTATTTGAACCACTTGTATGACTTCACTGACGATAGATTACTATATATAGTAGTGCTTAGTATTTTAGTATTCTGTCTTTATAATTACAGGACACAAGCGAAATGTTTTGCCGGGGATGTCGGAGCGGTGGGCATAGCATTTATAATAATTTTCCTTTTGGGACAGTTAATAATAAAAACCGGCAGTTTCTTATATGTCATATTCCTTTCGGTTTACGGAGTAGATACTATTTTGACAATAATTCGCCGGATGATATTACGGGAAAATATATTTAAAGCACACCGTAGGCATGTTTATCAGCTTTTAGCAAACGAATCCGGAATCCCTCATATTGTTGTATCAACGATTTACGCTTTGTTACAACTTACTATATCCATAGGGGCTATATATTGGAGCGGCCCGGGATGGATATATTTTGTCATAACGATTATTTTTCTTATTATATGCTATTGCTATATTCACATTATTTCACGAGGAAGATCATGCCGGAACATCGCATAAGAATCGAGAGAGGGCCCCGTTTGGGTAATGGGTATTAGCGGTTAAAAAACTATATTTGCATATTGTAAATCTCACAAAATAAAATGTATGAAGGGTATAGTCCTTGCCGGAGGTAGCGGAACCCGTCTTTATCCTATTACCAAAGGGGTATCGAAGCAGTTGTTACCCGTTTATGATAAACCGATGATATATTATCCTATATCAGTGTTAATGCTTGCTGGGATCAGAGAGATACTGATAATATCCACTCCGGCTGACCTTCCGGCCTTCCGGAGGCTCATGGGTGACGGCTCGGATTACGGGGTTGAGTTTCATTATGCGGAACAACCTTCTCCCGACGGTCTCGCGCAGGCATTTATAATCGGTGAGGAATTTATCGGGGACGATTCGGTATGTCTGGTACTGGGCGATAACATTTTTTACGGGCAAAGTTTCACACGGATGCTTACCGATGCCGCTCGCACTGCAAAGGAGGATGAAAAGGCCACTGTATTCGGTTACTATGTGAATGATCCGGAAAGATATGGTGTAGCTGAATTTGATGCGGATGGGAATGTTCTGTCAATCGAAGAAAAACCTGCCGAACCCAAGTCTAATTATGCAGTGGTAGGGTTATATTTTTACCCCAATAAAGTCATCCGGGTTGCAAAAAATATAAAACCATCCTCACGTGGAGAGTTGGAAATAACCACGGTAAACCAAAATTTTCTTGCTGACGGTGAGTTGAAGGTACAACTACTCGGCCGCGGTTTTGCATGGCTGGATACGGGGACCCATGATTCGCTTAGTGAAGCTTCGACTTTTATTGAGGCAATTGAAAAGCGCCAGGGCTTAAAAGTGGCTTGTCTTGAAGAGATAGCTTTTCGTAAAGGGTGGATTAATAGAGAAAAGTTAGTTACCCTTGCAGAACCCATGGCAAAGAATGGGTACGGACAATATTTGTATAAACTGGGACTATGAATGTTTTACAAACCGATATTGACGGTGTAGTCATATTGGAACCAAAAATTTTCGGAGACGAAAGGGGCTATTTTTTTGAAAGCTTCTCCGAAAGGAATTTCAATGAACATATTTGTGCTACAAGGTTCGTTCAGGATAATGAATCAAGATCGACTTATGGTGTCCTGAGGGGATTACATTACCAGTTGCCGCCCTACGCACAAAGTAAACTTGTGAAGGTAGTATACGGAGAGGTGTTAGATATAGCTGTGGATATCAGAAAAGGTTCACCCACTTTCGGTCGGCATGTAAGTGTTATTCTGACAGGGGAAAATCATCGCCAATTCTACATACCGCGAGGCTTTGCCCATGGTTTTGCAGTATTAAGCGACACAGCGATATTCCAGTATAAATGCGACAATTATTATGCACCGGATTATGAAGGGGCCATAATCTGGAACGATCCGGATTTGGGTATCGACTGGAAATTGACAAAGGATGATATTATCTTGTCGCCAAAGGATGAGAAGCATCCCCGGTTAACGGAGGCAAAGTTATTCGATTATTCAGAAAATCTGTATTGAAATGAATATTTTAGTAACCGGGGGTAATGGCCAGTTAGGACGGTGTATCGAAAAAATATCTAAGAAGCGGCTCGAAAACCAGTTCGTATTTACGGATATACCTGAAACCGATATCACGGATGAGAGGTCGATAGACGAACTTTTGGGGAGTTCTGGATTTGATGCCATCATAAACTGTGCTGCATATACGGCGGTGGACAAGGCGGAATCGGAGCCGGAATTATGCAGAAAAGTTAACACTACTGGGCCTGCCGTACTGGGGAGATTATGTAAGAAACACGATATAACGCTTATCCATATATCCACCGATTATGTTTTTGACGGTAATACACCGCATCCATTAAAAGAAGTCGATAAGGTACATCCTACCGGTGTGTATGGACAAACAAAATTAGACGGAGAAATTGCCATTAAGGAATCGGGATGCAGGGCAGCCATAATAAGAACCTCTTGGCTTTATTCCGAATTCGGTAATAATTTTGTTAAAACCATGCTTAGATTGGGAGCAGAGAGGGATTCTTTAACAGTGGTTTATGATCAGGTCGGTACCCCAACTTATGCGGGTGATCTGGCAAGAGCGGTTTTAGAACTGCTGGTGCGGGATATAAAGGGTTACTCATTATACCATTACAGTAATGAAGGTGTTACATCCTGGTATGATTTTGCCCGCAAGGTATTTGGAATGATGCATATGAACGTAGCCGTTTCCGCTGTGGAGTCCGACAAATATCCCACTGCAGCAAAACGTCCGGCGTATAGTGTTCTTAGTAAGGATAAAATAAAGGGTTTGGGTATTGCTGTACCATACTGGGAAGATTCGTTGGCTATATGCTTAAAAGAGATTCAGAAAAACGACGAAGAAATATGAAAAGAAATATATTGATTACCGGTGGTGCTGGTTTCATCGGCTCGCATGTGGTGAGATTGTTCGTAAAGAATTATCCGGAATATAATATTTTCAATATGGATAAACTGACGTATGCCGGTAATCTTGCAAATCTTACAGATATAGAAGAAGCGTCCAATTATCATTTCCTGAAGGAAGATATTTGTGACTATGAAAAAATAAGGAATATTATTGCCGGAAACGACATAGATGGTATCATTCATCTTGCAGCCGAGAGCCATGTGGACAGGAGCATTAAGGACCCTTTAGTATTTGCTCAAACAAATGTGATGGGTACCTTGTCGCTTTTGCAGGCGGCGAAAGAGACATGGAATGGCAATTACGATGGTAAAATCTTCTATCACATCTCGACCGACGAGGTATACGGTACGCTCGATTTTGACGGCACGTTTTTTACCGAAGAAACTGCATACGATCCCCATAGCCCGTATTCCGCGAGTAAGGCCTCTTCGGACCATTTTGTAAGAGCTTACCACGATACATACGGTATACCGGTAATTGTAACCAATTGTTCCAATAATTATGGACCATACCAGTTTCCGGAAAAGCTTATACCGTTGTTTATAAATAATATACGTCACAGTAGACCATTGCCTGTTTATGGAAAGGGCGAAAATGTACGTGACTGGCTGTATGTAGAGGACCATGCCAGAGCTATCGACTTGATTTTTCATAAAGGGAAGGTCGGAGAGACATACAATATCGGCGGATTTAACGAGTGGAAAAATATCGACCTTATAAAGGTGATAATTAAAACTGTAGATAAATTACTCGGAAATCCCGAAGGTAAGAGTCTCTCTCTTATAACCTACGTTACCGACAGGGCAGGCCACGACCTTCGGTATGCCATTGATTCATCGAAACTCAAACACGAGTTAGGTTGGGAACCGAGCCTTCAGTTCGAGGAGGGGATCGAAAAAACGGTCAGGTGGTATTTGGAAAACCAGCAGTGGCTCGATAATGTAACGTCGGGAGAGTATGAAAAATACTACGAGAAGATGTATAAGATATAAGGAAAATTCCTGATATTTTCTTTAATGAATAAATTAAGCCAGGGACTTATATGGAGCGGGATCGAAAGAATATCGTATCAGGGTATTCAACTTATTCTGACTCTTATTATAGCCAGATTAGTCAGTCCGTCGGATTACGGTATTGTTGCGATGTTGACTGTTTTTTTGTCTTTGGCTCAAGTCATCGTTGATAGTGGTTTTGCTAATGCTCTGGTACAAAAAAGGGATAGAACAGAAACGGATTTTTCGACGGTTTTTTGGTTTAACCTTTTTATAGGTATTATCCTATATTTTGTCCTTTGGTTATCGGCACCATCCATTGCCGGATTTTACTCCATGCCGCAGCTGGACTTGGCCATGAAGGTTATAGCTATCAATCTTATAGTCAATGCGATTTCCATAATCCAAAAAACTAAATTAGTCATTGCTATTAATTTTAAACGGCAGGCGTATATAAGTTTTGTATCAATCTTGGTTAGTGGAAGTTTAGGTGTTGTTTTAGCTCTAAAAGGTTTTGGGTACTGGGCATTGGTCATTCAAACATTGGCAAATAATTCTGTCAATTCCATACTTTTATGGATATTGGGTCGTTGGTCACCTTCTTGGGTTTTTTCATGGGAATCTTTAAAAGGGCTTTTTTCTTTCGGATCCAAGTTAATGATGTCCTCATTACTGGATGTATTTTATAATAATATATATTCTTTGGTAATTGGGAAAAAGTATAAATCTTCGGATCTCGGCTTTTATAACAGGGCATATATGTTCGGGTCTTTTCCGTTTACTAATATCAGCATAATCATTAGCCGGGTCATGTATCCATCGTGGTGTAAGCTGGATAGCGATGAGCAAATAATAGAGGCCTTTTTTAGGACACTTAAATTTATAGCTTGCATTGTTTTCCCTATATCTTTAGCAATGGTGATTTTATCTGAACCAATTATTCGTATTACTCTGACTGAAAAATGGCTTCCGATGAGACCGTATTTCATCATAATTTCCCTTGCTTTCATAGCTTATCCATTAACAGCTATCAACGATACACTTTTGAAAGTAAAAGGTAGAACAGATTTGTTTTTTAAGACGGAAATAATAAAAAAAATTATAGGCATTATATTATTA